>JBEBIK010000078.1:0-8351 GCA_040080445.1 Pseudobdellovibrio sp. | reverse complement strand
GATAAAAAGCTTTTGTGAATGCTAAAGTGCTTACTGCTGAACCAATAACACCAATTATTAAAAAAGCACTTATAGAATTTGCATTTAATTTTTTACGAAATTCACTCAAACTATTTCTTTTAATTAAGATGATCGCGCCAAAAATTGTGATCAAAACCGCATGTTCTACAAACACTAAAGTAGAAGCTTGCACAGATGCTAAGAGCGGATACCTAATTAAAGTATCTAAAGACCACATCAAAGTGCCTAAAACTATAAATAAAAAGCCCATTCCAACCTCTAACTTTGCTTAAATTAGGGGTTTTAGTACAAAGCTTGGGCCTTGTAAATCTCCAGAAAAAAGCCAAATTTAAAAGCGGATTAGTTTATAAAATATTAAAAAGTAAGCATTTCAATGTGTTAACGCATCGCGAATATCATGAAGACTTGATTTTACAGCCTCATTACCCCTTGAATGAAATAGTAAATAACTGAAATTGACCTTCAGATACATGCTTTTTTCGCTGAAAAATGTGAGAAAAACGTCATTTTTTGAAGGTTTTTTTGACCTAAAAAGGGGTTTTAAGTGAACAAAATCACCAAAAGTAGTACCGCAGAATACTTTGCAAAAAATCTACAACAGGTAGGGTTTTCGTCTCCATTAAAAGCTGTTTTAACAACTTTAAAAGAATCAGTAGATAACTCTTTAGATGCATGTGAACAGCATGAAATTTTACCAGAACTTGAAGTTGAAATTGTTAAAGTAGGCACTGGATCATCTAAAAACACAGACTTAATCAAAATCACAGTTGAAGACAACGGACCCGGAATTGAAGCTGATGATTTGGCAAAAGTTTTTGGAGAATATTTAGCTTCTTCTAAGTTTGGCCGTGGACAATGCTCGCGCGGGCAACAAGGTATTGGTATTTCGGCAGCAACGACATGGGCTCAAATGACTAATGCTAAAGGCGTTCAAGTTATTTCTAAAACTAAAGGTATGCGTAAAGCGATTTCAGCGCAAGTTGATGTGGATATCAAAACGAATACAGGTATTTTACGTAACAAAGAAATGATCGACTGGAAAAACAAAACCAACGGCGTACGTGTTGAGTTTTTAATTGATGGACGTATCCAATTAAATGGTGACGGTGGATTATTAACTTACATTGAAGGTACTGTTTTATTAAATCCGCATGTAACTATTAGTTATAAATTAGGTGATGCCGACTGGGTTAAAACCGATCGCGTGAGCCAACAAACTCCAGAAATTCCAGAAGCCACTTTGCCGCATCCTCATACCTTTAAATTAGGTGAGTTCATTACTCACTCTCATTTGTACGGAAAAGTTTCGGTATCAAAATTTTTAAAAACTGGTTTTTCGCGCATTTCTGATCAATCTATAAAAGACTTCGTTAAAGCTGGAATGCCAAAGGCATTAGTTGAAAAACCAGTAACATCTTTAAATGATGAAGAATTCAAAAAAATCTTCCAAGCCATTCAGGCAACGGTATTGATGGCGCCTTCAACTAAATCAGTTTTAACTGTAGGTGAAGAAGCGCTATCAAAATCAATTAATCGATTAGGCCAAGTGGACTTTTTCTCGGTTGTTACAAGAAAACCAACTATTTGTGACTTTAAACCAGTAGTTGTAGAAGTTGCCTTAGCACGATTTATTAATCGCGGTGAACATGACCAGCCAGTGCAGTTACTTCGTTTTGCCAATCGAGTTCCATTACAATTTGATAAATCAGGTTGTGCCATTACATGGGCTATTGAAAGTGTTAACTGGAAATCTTATGGTTTAGCGCAGCCTAAAGATTCTTTACCGATTGGTTCATTCGTATTTGCAGTATCTGTGGTATCGCCATTTATTAAATTTAAAAATGCTTCCAAAGAAACGATTGATGCTTCTGAAGAGTTAGTTGAAGAAATTCGCCGTGCCTTAATGCAAGCAGGCCAAAAACTTTCTCGTCATATTCGTCATGAAATGAAAGAAGCTGATCTTGAAAGAAAACTAGCTCATATTGAACAGTTTGGCCCTATTTTAGTAGAAAAATTAGTTTTGATTGCGGGCGCTAATGATTCTCGTCGTAAAAAAGCCGAAGAAGGCCTTAAAAAAATATTAGGGCGTGATTCAGAGGCTGCGATGAGTGATTTAGAAGATGCTCAAACTAAATTAGCAGAGCAAAAGAAAAAGCAGGCGAAGATTACTGGCGAAGAAGAAGAAATCGCTGAAGACGAAGCTGAAGAACAAGTTAAAAAATCTGAAACTAAGAAAAATAAAAAGTAGGTAGGTCATGGCATTAACTAAAATACGTGAATTACGAATTGATATTCCTAAAGAAGCTAAAAATTTAGCTGAGAGAATGTTAAAAGATTTAGAAAATTCAAAACGCCCTTATTTAGAAGCGGTTAAAACGTCTTTAGATAACTCTGAGTACAATTCTAAATTAGGTTATTTAACTCCAGGCGATAAAGTTGTACGCACGGAGCTTAATGTTTCTTCGGTACAAAAACTAGCGCGTGTACTTTTCATATTAGAAATTTTATTAAGAAACTTAGATATCGGCGCTGTTAATACAAAGCGTGAATTGTACTATATGTGTAAAGGTACAATTAAAAAAGGCGACTCAAAATACAAGTCTCTTGATTTTGAAAGCCAAGATGAATCGGACAGCATCATCGATTTTATCGGTGATATGCTTGAAGTTTATCGTGAAGAATTAAATTGTTACGCTAATGACCGCGGTGGACAGACTTATTCTCAACAACTCGTTGTAACTGAAACTTTAAATGATGGGGATAAAGCTGTAGTTGATTTATCCACTCTTGGTACTTCACCATTTCAACCTAAGAACAGACCTCAATCTTTAAAGCTTAAAGCTAAAAAGAAAATTGATTTCTGCTTAGTCGTTGAATCTGAAGGTACAGCGGGCACGTTACAATCAATGGGTTTTACTAAGCGTAACAACTGTATTTTGATGGGTGCTCAAGGGGTTCCGTCGAATGGAGTGCGCGGTTGGTGTAAACTGATCGAAGATCAACTAGACGTGCCTATGTATTTCTTCGGAGATCTGGATGCGTACACCATGCAGAATATCTTTAGAACTTTAAAAGCAGGTTCTGCAGCATCACTTATTCGTAATAGCGATTTTAGTGCTCCGAATGTAAGATTCTTAGGTGTTTTACCTGGTGATGTTAAAAAATATGATCTTGAGTATTATAAGGTTAAAGAATCAGACCCAGCAGAAGCAAGAGCACTTAAAAAGGCCAAAGATGCTCTTGAGAATGATCCGTTCTTTAAAGATAAAAAGAATAAAGATTTATCGGATATCTTGAGATGGCTCATTAAAGAAAAAATTCGTTGCGAGCAACAAAGTTACTTCTCGGTAGATCCTAAAGATCCTATTAAAACCGAAAAAATCATTTTAGAAAAAATCAGAAAAGGCGACTACGTCTAATAAAAAAAAGGGAATGTTTAAAAACATTCCCTTTGTACTAACTAAATCTAATTTTAAAAATTACTTAGTTTTAAGGTTTAATTCAATTTTGATATTATCTTGAATTAATTTATCGCCCAAGGCAGAAACGGCTTTGAATTTAGCTGAGTTGTACACGATATCGTATTGAGTGCGGTCTTTGATCTCAGT
Source organism: Pseudobdellovibrio sp. (assembly GCA_040080445.1). Lineage (GTDB taxonomy): Bacteria > Bdellovibrionota > Bdellovibrionia > Bdellovibrionales > Bdellovibrionaceae > Pseudobdellovibrio. The sequence continues at coordinate 4,722 of JBEBIK010000078.1, read as the reverse complement.
AGTTGCAGTTGCAGCGAATCCCTTACCTTCTTTAGACACTACAGCAGCAAAAGTTTCTGGATGAGTTTTACCTTTAATAGTTAAGTCGCCAGTGATGTTGTGAGTTGGGCTGCCAGCTTTAGCACCTTTGATAGCTTCAACTTTAGTGATTTTGAAAGTGCCTTCTTTAAACTTTTCTACGTCAAAGAAATCCGCATTTTTTAAATGGCCTTCTAATTTAGGAGAATCACCAGTTTTTAAAGAAGTCATATCGATTACGAACTCTCCGCCAACTAATTCTGCACCTTTCATTTCGATAGAACCAGATTTAATTGTTAAATCACCAGCATGACTTTTGCCTACTCCAAAACCTGTCCATTTTAGTGTTCCAGCAACATCCATTTTAGTTGGAGCTGTTGTTTTTACTTCTTTTTTACCAGCAGCAAAAGATGTGGCTGCGATAAGTGTAATAGCAATTAATGCTAATTTTTTCATGTGATGTCCTTTTCGTGTTTTGTTAAAATTTCCCTTTTGGGATGGATAATTTAAACACAAACATGAAGACTTTTCAAATTCTGGTCCGCCTTTTGTATGAAGCTGATTAAACAAAGGGGTTCTGGTGACATTTTAGTCTTTTAGCTAGCCGAAAAGGAGCAAATGTCCTAAAACCTGAGCACTTAATTGATTTGGACTTACGGGGGTAATTACATGAAATCAAAAATCGCATCGTCAATAGCTATTTTGTCTCTACTGGCTTTAGCAACTTCTTGTACTAAAAAAAATGACCTAAACCCGCTTTTACAACTTTCTGGAAATATAGTTAGCACGAGAGCTCAAAATACGAAGCAATTTATTGCCATCGTAAAACTTAAAAATGAGGCTTTACTTCAAAGCGCTAAACAACAAAATGGCAGACCTGTTGTTGATGCAAAAGCATTAGCAGCAGTAAATGCAGAGCAAGAATCCACGATCGCGTCTTTAAAAGCGTTATCGGCCGATGTACAAATCGTTTATAGATACAAAATGGTTTTAAATGCGGTGGCGGTTTTAGCTCCCATCGAGCTAGAAGAAAAAATTAAAGACTTAGGTTTAATCGCTTACCAAGAAGGTAGTTTCGAAAAGCCAATTACGTTTGAATTAAGTAATTCAATCGCCACGCCTTTATTTCAAAACAGAAATTCCTCAATCTTTATTGGTGCGGCTAAATTAAATGCAGCGGGTATTACAGGACGTGGAATGAAAGTGGGTGTTATCGATACGGGTATTGATTACACTCACGCGATGTTTAAAGGCGAAGGCACCGAAGAGGCTTATGCAGCTGTTAATCCAGATGTAGCCAATGCTGGTTTTCCAAATCAAAAAGTTGTGGGTGGTATTGACTTAGTAGGCACGAATTACGATTCGGGCTCTCCTGATTTTGCTAACCATATTCCAAAGCCTGATATGAATCCATTAGATGAAGCCGGCCATGGTACTCATGTGGCCGGTACGGTTGCGGGACTTGGCGATGGTATTAATACTTATAATGGTATGGCTCCGGATGCAGAGCTGCACGCAATTAAAGTATTTGGTGCCAATGGCTCAACAAGTGACTCTGTTGTAATTGCGGCTTTGGAATACGCAGTTGACCCTAATGGTGACGGCAATGCAGTCGATCAATTAGATATAGTTAATTTATCTTTAGGTAGCGGTTACGGTAATCCTCATATTCTTTACGCTGAAGCGATTAAAAACTTAAGTGAGGGCGGAACAGTAGTTGTCGCCTCTGCGGGTAACTCAGGCCACACAGACTACATCGTAGGAGCTCCTGGTACGTCTGATGCTGCACTTTCGGTTGCAGCCTCTGTTGATAACGGTGATCACTTGTGGAGATTTAATGCTTCAAGATTTAATTTAGGATCTGAAACTTTATTAGTTGAAGCTATTGAAGCCGCAACTACTAAAAAAATAGCTGAAGCGGGAAATGTATCAGGTAAATTAGTTTACATAGGTCTTGCAGCTCAAGATTTAACAGAAGAGCAAAAAGAGGCTCTTAAGGGTAATGTTGCGCTCATAGACCGCGGGCAAGTTAACTTTAACGATAAAGTTAAGCGTGCAGTTTCGGGTGGTGCTATCGGTGTTGTTGTAGCCAACAACAGAGATGGTGCGGTTATTTCTATGGGTACAACAGATAAATTTGAGATTCCAGCAATTATGATCACCTTAGCAGACGGAAATAAAATTAAAGCTGCGATGAAATCAGCAGATATTACTATTGATTTTAAAACCGATGCGAAAATCGAAAAACCAGAGTTGATCGATACACTAACGGACTTTACATCAAAAGGTCCGAGATCAATAGATGGATTTATTAAACCAGAAATTTCAGCTCCTGGAGAAAACGTAATTTCAGCGGCAATGGGTGGCGGAGCTAAAGCAGTGCAAATGTCTGGTACCTCTATGGCAGCGCCTCATATGGCTGGCGTAATGGCTTTAGTTAAACAAGCTCACAAAGATTTAACAGCTGCAGAACTAAAATCAGTTGTTATGGGAACTTCAAAAACGCTTTCTGAAAAAGACAATCGTTACTCTATTAGCTTACAAGGCGCAGGACGCATTCAAGCAGACAAAGCCGCAGAAAGTAAAATAGTAGTAGCCGAAGCCTCAATATCTTTAGGCGAAATATCTCTTGAAAGTAAAAAAATATTACGTCGCCAGCTCAACATTAGAAATTTATCAAAAGACCAATTAAATTTAAATGTGGTGTTTGAAGGCAACGGATTTATTTCTATGGGTGCAGTTGATGCAGTTGTATTAGAAGCTAACTCATCAAAAACTGTTTCGGTTAACTTAACTTTAGATACAGCTAAGATGGGCGACGAAAAAATTCGCGAAATGGACGGCTGGGTTAAGCTCATGAACGGAACTGAAGAAGTTTACCGTGTACCAGTACTAGCGATAGCACACAAATTAGCAAACCTTGGAGCCGAGAGTTTAGTTGTAGATTCAACTTCTGAATTAGATTCTGCAGGTGCACAAGCCACTGTAACTTTAAAGAATAACAACAAAAATTCGGGCGAAGTTTTATTGTTTAACTTAATTGGCCAAGACGATCGTAAGCCTAAGGCTGATTCTTTCATGACTTCTGATTGCGATCTGCAATCTGCAGGCTACAAATTTGTAAGTCGTAAAAATAGCAATGGTAAAGAAGAGAGCATCTTACAAGTAGCGGTAAAATTATTTAAACCAATGACCACATGGAACGCCTGCGACATCAGTGTATTAATAGACACCAATAACGATGGCGTACCTGAGCAAGAACTTTTAGGTTCTACATTGAGCAGCATACCGGGCCAAAATTCTTCTGAATTTGCCACAACTTTAATTGATGCAGCCAAAGCCCGCGAAATTCGTAAAGCCTTTGAGCAAAAGTTAGCAGATGCAAAAGGTGATCAAGATAAAATAGCTAAGCTTAAAGGAACTGAAAATTACAGCGATGCTTTAATCGATCAAAAAGGTATGAAAGTTTACAATAACTCAACTGTTGTGGTTCTTGAAATATCAGCTGATAAACTAGCTCTAACTGAAGATGGGGCTTTGGCTTTTAAAGTTTTAGTTACCCATAACGAGCAAAGCTCGGTTGAGTTTGACGACTACTTAAAATCAACTGTTAAATCAGACATGAGAATTTCTTTAAGAAAAGAAGATCAATCTTTTGTAGATTTGCCAGAGACTATAGCATTGGCAGCTAACAGTGTTAAAACTGTAGAGTTAACTAAAGGTGAAGGCCAAGAAAAATTATTAGTGCTTATGCCAGATAATAAGTTTTCGCTTTCGAATTTACATGAAGACTCTCAGTCTTTAATTTTAAGTCCAGTTTACAGCGGTACAAAATAATATTAATTAGAGCTCTGAAGAGAGCTCTTTTAATAATTTCTGAAACTCTTCAATAACAGGTAATTGCGAAATATTCTTACGGCAGATCAGTTTGATCTGCCTTTTTATATTCGGAGTAAGCACCAATATATCTTTTTTAGAAACTTGCATGGTTTGCGCAATGCCGAGCGGAACCAAGCCATTACCAAAACCTTCTTTAACCATTTGTACAATGGCCGCAAAAGACTCAACGTGAGACCACTCGTAATTTTTGAGTTTGGGTTGTTTTGATATTTTATCTTCGATGGCTTTCCATGTGCCTGAGCTTTTTTCGATGGTGATGAGTTTGTTGTTTTCGGTTTGGCCGCGCAAAAAGACCAGAGGCTCTTCAAAGATTGTATTTGAAATCATTTGCGTATCGTTGGTTGAACTAATGCAAAGCCCTAAATGATATTTACCGAGTTTTACATTTTCTTCTACGAGAGTGCTTCTGTGAACGTGAATTTCAAATTCAGCACCTTTGATTTTTTTAGCGGCTAGACGAATAAGCTTTGGCCCCCACGAGGCGGCGATTGAGTCAGATATGGCGATAGAGAATTTTCTGATTTCGCTCTCGGTATCTAATTGTTTGAGATTTTTGAGTTCGGAGATGAGCGGGCGTGCTTTATTTAAAAAAGTAATACCCTTGGTTGTTAATTGAACTCGCCTTCCGTCTGGTTCAATTAATTTGAACTTTAGCTCATTCTCTAAAGATTGAATGCGTTTGCTGACTGCCGACTGAGTTAAGCGCAATTGAGCAGCAGCTTCGCTGATAGTTCCAGTTCTTTCGAGGGCTAATAATGCTTCTATTCCATCAACCATACCTTGGTCCGCCTATTATTCTTAATA
>JBEBIK010000446.1:0-1801 GCA_040080445.1 Pseudobdellovibrio sp. | reverse complement strand
AGCTTGGATGGTAACATCAAGAGCTGTTGTGGGCTCATCGGCAATTAATAATTGCGGTGTACAACTCATTGCCATTGCTATCATTACACGTTGGCGCATACCGCCCGATAATTGATGAGGGTATTCAGTATATCTTTTTTCTGGAGCAGGAATACCAACGAGTTTTAACATTTCGATAGCGCGCTGTTTGATTTGTTCTTTAGATAAATCTTTTTTGTGAAGGCGTACGCTCTCTTCAATTTGATCACCAATTGTAAAAACTGGATTTAAAGAAGTCATAGGCTCTTGAAAAATCATAGCCATTTGATTGCCTAAAATATCACGCATTTGGGCTGGAGTTTTTGCGAGCAAGCTGTCGCCCTTAAAAGTAACTTCACCCGATTCGATGATCCCAGGCTTTTGTATAAGCTGCATAATAGATAAAGCGGTTTGAGACTTACCACAGCCAGATTCTCCAACGATACCGAGAGTCTGTCCTTTTTTAACAATGAAGCTCACGTTATCAACTGGATAAAGGGTGCCATCGTCTGTAACGTATTTGGTTCTTAGATTTTTAACTTCAAGCAGTGTGTCAGTTTGTGTATCTGTCATAGTGCGCACATCATAACTGAAGTGGCTCGATTTCAGCAACTTAAACCTAATAAAAACTTAGAAATATTGATTGAACAAATTACAGATTAAGTAAGTTTTTTAGGTCTGAAAAGTTCTTTAACACGAGCTCGGGCTTAAAGGGGTCTAATTCTTCAGGCTTAGAGTAACCATAATGAACTGCAGCCTTATTGCAACCAGCGGCTTGGGCTGATTTCATATCAGGCCTGCCATCGCCAATCATCCAAGTATTAGTTGGCTTATAGTTAATTTTTTTCATAACAGTCTGTAAGCCAAGCGGCGAGGGCTTTCTTTCACTTAAAGAATCGCCGCCTATAATATCAACCCAATCTAATTCACGCAGTTTGTAGTGATCAAAAATTTGTAGAGTAGGTTTAATATTTTTATTAGTGATGAGGGCCTTTGGGCCTTTGTATTCACTTAAGAATTCATAAACACCAGGGTATAAAGTTGTGAGACTTGTAAGATGTTCGTCGCTGTAGAGACTGAGGAACTCTTCCACCTTAGCGTTGTTTTCATCTGAGTTTAGATGGTATTCAGGAAAAAAATCATTGACCAGTTTTGTGAGCCCATCGCCGATGTGATTTATTAAAATGTCTAAATCGACCTGATCTCGATTATATTTTTTAAGCATTCTGTTCATGGCCACCTGTATATCGGCTGCAGAATCAATGAGTGTTCCATCGAGGTCAAAAATCAAAAGTGGCAAATTAGTTGAGTTCGTCATAAGCTCGACATTATGAGAAAAGTTAAGTTAAAAAGCTACGAATATATTGAGAGCCTATCAGAAAATGAAAATCAAAATCAATTACAGGCCCGCGCGAACTCTGAAAAATTGGGTTTGGGTGGTATTTCGCTTTCAAAAGCTGAAGCTCAGATATTGCAATTTCAACTTCTTAACACAAGTGCTAAAAAAGTTGTCGAGATTGGTACGCTAACAGGCTTATCGGCCCTATATATGCTAGAAATTTTGCCTGAAGACGCCCATTTATGGACTCTAGAAAAATCAGCAGAGCATGCAAAAATGGCCGAAGAAGTGCTGGCGCATGAAATTAAAAAGAATAGATGCAAAATCGTAGTTGGCGACGCTAAAGAAAAATTAAATGAACTTAAAAATGAAGGGCCTTTTGATGCTGTTTTTATTGACGGAAACAAAGCAGCCTATTTAGATTATTTTAATTGGGCGTTAGAA
>JBEBIK010000445.1:0-1812 GCA_040080445.1 Pseudobdellovibrio sp. | reverse complement strand
CTAGCTCTTCAGGCAAAAGATCTGCAAAAGATAAATCAAATTGTTCTTATTATAGTTGTGGTGTTTACTTTACAGGCGATTGCTTCAACTATTCGTTATTATTTATTTACAATGGCTGGCGAAAGAATAGTACAGCGGTTACGTCGTGATTTGTACTCGTCGATATTGAAGCAAGAAATAGCTTTTTTTGATTTTAATAAAACAGGAGAGTTGATTAGCCGTATTTCAAATGACACGGCTATTTTACAAAATGCAGTGAGTGTTAATATCTCAATGGGTTTAAGAAATTTGGCGGGCGCTGTTGGAGGCTTAATTTTAATGGCTTACACCTCTCCAAAGTTAGCTTTATCCATGTTAGTTGTTATTCCTCCCGTGGCCCTAGGGGCTGCATTTTTTGGTAAAAAAATTAGATTATTTTCACGACGTGCTCAGGACAGTTTAGCCGAAGCTTCGATTGTAGCCGAAGAAACAATTAGCGGAATTAGAACAGTGAGATCTTTTGCGCAAGAGGGTTTTGAAAACTTACGATACGACAACAGCCTTAATAATTCTTTAAAAGCCGTTCAGGATAAAGTTAAACAGATCAGCTGGTTTATGGCGTTAGCTTCAGTATTAGGTTATGCCGCAATATCGGGTGTAATCTGGTTCGGCGGACGTCAAGTCATAACATCGGAATTATCAATTGGCGATTTAACCCAATTTTTAATTTATTTAATGATCGTGGCTTTTTCTGTGGGTTCGCTTGGGAGTTTATGGGGCGATTTTATGTCGGCCGTAGGAGCTGGCAAAAGAATTTTTGAAATAATGGAGCGTAAAGCCGAGATGGATTTACAGAGCGGTAAACGTTTAGATAGTTTATCGGGCGCTGTAGAATTTAATAACGTAGGTTTTTCTTATCCAGCGCGCAAAGAATTAAAAGTATTAGAAGATTTTAAACTTAAATTAAAACCTAATCAAGTTGTAGCCTTAGTGGGCCCTTCTGGTAGTGGTAAAACAACAGTGGCATCTTTGCTAACACGCTTGTATGACGTTGATAGCGGAGAAATCTTACTTGATGGTGTAGCGATTAAAGATATCGAACCAAACTGGCTCAGAACCCAAATTGGAATTGTTTCACAGGAGCCAATTTTGATTTCGTCGAGCATTGAAGAGAATATCAGGTACGCCAATAATCTTGCTTCGCATGAAGAAGTTGTGACGGCAGCCAAGCAAGCCAATGCCCACAATTTTATTATGAGCTTCACTGAACAATATAATACACTAGTGGGTGAGCGCGGTATTCAGTTATCGGGTGGGCAAAAGCAGCGTATAGCAATTGCTCGTGCTATTTTAAAAAACCCAAGAATATTGATTTTAGATGAAGCTACTAGTGCACTTGATACCGAAAGCGAAAGTTTAGTGCAAGATGCGCTTAATAAACTTATGAAAAACAGAACAACTCTTATTATAGCACATCGATTATCTACGGTTCAAAATGCAGATGTTATCTGTGTATTAGAAAAAGGTAAGATAGTTGAAAGTGGCTCTCATGTAGAATTATTAAAAAATCAAAACGGTTTATACCGTAAATTAGTTGAAGGTCAGTTACATTAAATCAACAGGAGAAAAAAATGAGAAATATTTTAGAACAATCAAAAGTAGCAGCATCTGCCTTAAGTGCCATAGAAAAGTTTCACCCAGATTTTGTTAAAGAAGTTGAAGCGGCAATTGGGTCCAATGCTTATGTAATCGTAGGTATGAAACATAATCCTGTCGTGAGTAAAGCTCGTAAACTACTTAGCGAAAATAATATTGCTTTTAAATATATTGAAC
>JBEBIK010000001.1:0-35262 GCA_040080445.1 Pseudobdellovibrio sp. | reverse complement strand
AAGAGACAGCCTTTGATAATGTCCCAATATTAAAAGATATCGAATCAACTGCAGAATTATTAAAAAGTTTAGGTTGCGAAAGTCATCGCGAAGGAAACACTTTTAAAGTTAACGTAGCTAAGCTTACTTCATTTGAAGCTCATTACGACTTAGTACGTAAAATGCGCGCAAGTATTTTATGCTTAGGACCTATCTTAGCTAAATACGGCGAAGCCGTTGTTTCTCTTCCAGGTGGTTGTGCTATTGGAACTCGTCCGATCGATTTACATTTAGATGCTATGCGCACTCTGGGTGCCGAAATTGAATTAAAAGATGGTTACGTATTAGCTAAAGCAAAAAAATTAAAAGGTGCGACTGTTTTTTTCGAAAAAACAACAGTTGGTGGAACTGAAAATTTAATGATGGCAGCCACTCTTGCGGAAGGCACAACATTAATTGAGAATGCAGCAAAAGAGCCGGAAATTGTAGATCTCGCAAATTATTTAAATAAAATGGGCGCTAAAATTACTGGACACGGAACTAGCGTAATTAAAATTGAAGGCGTACAAAAGCTAAGCCCAGCACGTCACTCAATTATGCCTGATCGAATTGAAGCTGGAACTTTACTTATCGCTGGCGCCATCACATCTGGCGAAGTCGAAGTAACAAACTGCCAACCTCATGACCTAGAAGCTTTAATTATAAAAATGCGTGAGAGTGGTTTTAAAATTGAAGTATCAACAAACTCTTTAAAAGTTTTGCCAACAAAAACTTGGGAAGCTGTTGATATTACGACAGCACCTCACCCGTTATTTCCAACAGATCTTCAAGCGCAGTTTATGGCTTTAATGACTGTAGCTCGTGGTACAAGCGTGATTACCGAAACAGTTTTTGAAAATCGCTTCATGCACGTAAATGAGTTAATGCGTTTAGGTGCAGACATTACTCCCAAATCACAAGTAGCAGTAGTGCGCGGAACTCCAGGAAAGCTTACAGCAGCACCTGTTATGGCCACAGATTTAAGAGCCAGTGCTTCTTTAGTTTTGGCAGGATTAGTTGCTAAAGGTGAAACTTCGGTAGGTCGTATTTATCACTTAGACAGAGGTTACGATAATTTAGAGGCGAAGCTTTCAAAGCTGGGCGCAAAAGTTACTCGCGCCCACTAAAGACAATAAATCAATTATTTAATTTGTTCGCAGATCAAATTGTAAGACTCAAAACCTGAACCGCCGTCATCATCACACCATGAATAGGTGTAAGCTGCAGTTTTTGTTTTATCTGAAAAATTAAGGTAGTGTTCTTGAATTCCGTAGTATTGATCGTTGCAGCTATCACCGATAACATCTTGGTATGATTCGCTCTCTACAAATACTAGGCGCCGTTGTGCCACTTGAACTTTATCATCCGCCCATTCATTTTTATAATAAGTGCTAAGGTTGGCTTCAATACCTACGTTAACTATCGCATTCATTTTTATTACGGAACCTTTGTTGATATCAGCTGTGCAGGCCCATTGCTCTGCTGTTGCAGTCGAAAGAATAGATAACGAAACCACAAAGATAATAAAAAAATACTTTTTCATCACGAAGCTCCTTTTGTTTTGTTTAAGCTTCATAGCATAGCCAAACAGGAGATGTAGACATGTATTCTTTTTTCTGAAATTTTTTTAATTGAAGAGCAAGAGGGAGGGGCTAAAAAACTTAAGCCCCAACCAGGGAGGGGCCGAGGTTGAGGCTCTAAAACAGTTTGTTATTACTAACAAAGTTTTCTTTAAAAATATTATTCGTTTAAGACCCAGCCGAATCAGAACTCTGGGAGGGGCTCCTGAGCTTTCGAAAACTATAGGGCCTCAGACGAATAATTTAACTTATTAAATACTAGATTAGATTTTTGCCCTGACTTCGCTCCAGCTTTTGCTGATAAAACAAGAACAAGAACTATGTATGTGGCAATTAACCATCTAATCATAAGCTTTCGTATAGCAACGTATGTGCCAATTTTTTTAGAGGCTGCACTAAAAAATACAGTGTTTCTAGGATGTTAGGCTCGTTTTTAGGTTCCAACTTGGAACCAAAAGTGGTTCCAAGCGTGGACTTTGGTCATGAGTTGGAACTTTAAGCATTCAAATGCTGCCGCTTAAATAAAGACTAATTATAATAATGAGTTGAGGGCTAAAACTACATGAACAACAACTCTGGTCAGTGGGTTATTAAATTACAGTCAGATCAAGTAAAGGGTCCTTACTCTACCGATGCGATTAATAAAATGATCGTTAACGGTGCCTTTACTGGTAGCGAAGAAGTTTGTTCTTACCCTGAAGGCGAATGGAAACTTTTAACTAAACAGCCAGAGTTCTATGATGCTCTTCTTGAGTCTCTAGAAAATCCAGTCGAAGTAGATAATAAGCGAACGCAAAAAATGGAAGCGGAAACGGTAATTCGTACAGCTGAACCCGCTAAAGAAGAAATACCAATTCCAAAAATTCAAAATATAGATGACCTTAAAGAGTTACTAGAGCAAGAAAGAAAAGCCGAAGAAGTTAGGCAAAAATCTCAAAAAAATATGAGTCTTGCTAAGTCTTCAAGTGCGTCACCAGTGGCTTATCAGCAAATGGATTTAAATCTAGCAGGGGCTGCTCAAGAAAATATCATTAATGATCAAGACAAAAATCTCGAAATTCAGTTAACAGATATTAAAAAGCTGCAACAAAAGGAAATTAAAAAACTAATTCCATTTGTTTTGGCGGCTATTTTTTTCATTGGAGCTGTAACATACTTTTTTTACCCTGAAGACAAAGACGCGCGTGCGGGCTGGGCATTGCTTACGCCACAAAAAAATGACGAAGCCATTTCAGACGCTGAACTCAAAGAGTATAAAAGAAATGCTGCCAGAGCTTTTCAATCAGGAATTTTAGAAAAAATATTAGCCTCACAGCAAAATTTAGTACGAGCTGTAGAAGGAGCGCCAAAAGATTTAGAAGCTCAAGGGCTTTTATGTATGGTGTACGAACAAATTTGGCCTTACACAAAACAAAACCAAAGCGATTTAAAAAGTATTTTGACTGTAACTCAAATGGCGCGCGCAATAAATCCGATATCGAACTACTCAGATTCTTGCCAAACCATTTTTTTATTGACCAAGGGTCAAAGCAAAGAAGCCAGGAGTTTGCTTGAAAAAGCTTTAGACAACCCGGTCGAAGAAAAATTTAGCTTGAGTGCTTTTTTGTATTTGATTAAAGCTGAAATTCTTGAAAGCGAAAATAATTTTATTAATGCTGCCGCCTATTATGAACAGGCCGCAAAGCTTTGGCCACAATGGATGACAGCAAGATTTGGCTTAGCCCGCATGTACTACAAACAAGGCAAATTTGCAGAAGCTCGCGAGCAGTATTTAGAAATGTACAATTCTAATAAAGAGCTAAAAGCAGCTCTTTATGGATTAGCCTTGGTGGAGCTAAAAGGATCGAAAGATCCAGAAAAAGCTTTACCTTACTTTTCTAATGGCTTTGAAATAAAGCAAAAACTTCCAAAAGATTTTTTAACCGAGGCACTTTTAAATTACGCACAGATTTTGATGGACAGAAAAGAAAATAAAAAAGCGCTTGAAGTTGCACAAGTCGGATATCGCGAGAGCCCAAGCCATAGAGCTTTAAAAGAGCTTGTCGTTACGCTAGGTGGAGATGAAAAAGTAGAAAATGCTCAATCTGAAATTATGCTGATAGGCGATCAGTTTGCTAACGCAGGAGACTGCCTAGTTGCGCAAGCACAATATAAAGCGGCCTTTGAGCTAGATTCAAAAAATGCAGCCGCAGCATTTAAAGCTGGTCGATGTTTATGGAAGATAAATCAAACACGTGATGCGATTTCATGGCTTGATAAAAGTATTGGGGCTGATTCGAACATGTTGCAAGCATATGTTTTAAAGGCAGACTATGAATCACAAAAATTTAATTTTTCTAATGCGGCTCGCACTCTTCAAATGGCTTCTAAAAAATTTAGCCAGAGTCATGAAATTACCAAAGCACAAGCTCTGCTCGAGTTTAGAAAAAACAATATGGTGGGCGCAATTCAGTACGGCGAAAGAGCAGTTAAGCTTTACAACGCTGACGTTGAGCTATTAACTCTGTTAGCTCAGGCTCATGTATTTTATTATATGAATGCGCCCTCTGTGGGAAAAGATTCTTTAGCTAAAAAAGAAAACTCAAAAGAATTAGCCTTAAAGTACTCAGGTCGCGCCGTCGATTTAGAACCAGCTTGGCCCGAGTCTCAGATAACGGTTGCTAAAGTAATGGCGGCCACAGATGGACCGATTCGTGGCGAGTCTTACTTAAAGCAACTTATTAAAAATTACCCTTACACAATAGAATACCGTGTTGCTTTAGCCGATTTTTATAAATCAAACGAAAAGTATACTGATGCCGCTGGTATGTATGAAGAGGTTGTCAGTATAGATGGTAAAAACAAAAGAGCTAATTTTGGACTTGCAGAAACCTATCGAATATTAAACAAACCTGAATTGGCGCAACGCTATTATAATTTAACATCAGTGCTTGACCCGAGTGATGTTGAGCCTATGTTTGCCAATGCCAAACTTTTGATTGAGACAGCCGCTGGCAATGAAATTAAGGCTAAAACAGAACAAGCTTTAGCTAAGCTTGAACTTGTAAAAAAAATTAATCCTGATTTTCCAAAGGTTTCGTTTTTGATGGCAAAGTGCTATTTAGAGCTTAACGACTACCAAAAAGCCATGGATATGATTAAAGAAGAAAAAACACGCAACCCGAACATTGCCGATTCTTTTATACTTGCTGCCGAAATATATTACCGTAAAGCTCAGTTTAAAGAATGTGCGGCTGAATACTCTGCTGCCATAAAAATGCGCCCTTCTAGCGCAGAGCTCTACGTTAAATCGGCGGTTTGTTATAGAAGTAGTGATGCTGTGGAAATTGCTGAGGATATGTTAGCTATTGCGCTTCAAAAAGAGTCCGGATTCCCCGAAATTTACCGCGAACAAGGGTATATTTTTGAAAAAAAGGGAAACCCCCCTCAGGCTGTACTTTCTTTTAAGAAGTATATATTATTATCACCGAACGCCCCTGATCGCGACATTGTAGTGTCTAAGATCAAACAGTTGGGCGGAGAACCAGATTAGTGGAGGCAGCCCGTGGGCTTGGCAGATAACCTAAAAAATGTAACGAGCAACATGCAACAAAGCGCTAAAAACGCATCGATTACTATTTTTCAAAGATTACTTCGCTTGATATCGGGTTTTTTTGTAGGCATCGTGCTATCTTTAATTATTCAAGAGTTTACACAAAGTGGAACTCTGATGCTTTTGTTTTTTACAACGCTATTTATGTTAATTGTTTATAAACTATTACGGCCGCTGTCCATATTTCAAATTTTTATATTTGATGTGATTTGCATACTTATTGCGATATCACTTCGTATGTACGTAATGATCGCCCCATAAATTATTTTTTACATTTTTAAACCGGAGATATTTGTGATTGATTTAAAACTATTAGAAAAGCCTGAATTGGTAGAAGAGTATAAAAAAGCTTTGGCCAACAGAGGAGCTAATGCCGACATTTTTAATCGTGCAGTTGAGCTGTCTCAACAGAGAAAAATTGAACTAACTAAAGCTGAAACTGAAAAAGCTCAACTTAATAAGTTGAGTGGCGAAATTGGTAAATTAAAAAGAGACGGTCAAGACACAACAGCCTTGATGAGCGAAGTAGAACAATTAAAACTACGCTACAAAGCCTCTGAAGAAGATGCAGCAAGAGTAGAAGCCGACCTTCAAGGCTTGTTATTAGTTATTCCCAATAAACCCCACATTACTGTTCCAGTTGGCAGCTCTGAAAAAGAAAACCAAATTACTAAAACTGTTGGCGAGCCTACAAAATTTTCTTTCAAAGCTAAAGAGCATTTCGAAATTGGCGAAAAATTGGATATTATCGATTTTGACCGCGCTGGTAAAACAACCGGCGCAAGATTTTCATTTTTAAAAGGCGCGGCTGCGCAAATGGAAAGAGCCCTCATGCAACTCATGATGGACACTCACTCTAATTTACATGGCTATACCGAAATGATTCCGCCATTTATTGTTAATAGCAAAAGCTTAACGGGCACCGGACAGTTTCCTAAATTTAAAGAAGACGTATTTAATTTAACAGGCACAGATTACTATTTAATTCCGACTGCTGAAGTTCCAGTTACAAATTATTACAATGATGAAACTTTATTAGAATCCGATTTGCCAAAATCTTTTTGCGCCTACTCTCCATGTTTTAGATCAGAAGCTGGGAGCTACGGTAAAGACACCAAGGGTTTAATTCGTCAGCACCAATTTAATAAAGTTGAGCTGATGACTTTCTGTCATCCAAGCCAGTCTTATGAAGTGCACGAGCAATTAACTTCGCATGCTGAAAAGATTTTAACATTATTAAACCTGCCTTATCGCAAAATGCTATTATGCACTGGCGATATGGGATTTGGATCTTCAAAAACATATGATTTAGAAGTTTGGCTTCCGGGTCAAAATTCTTACCGTGAAATCAGCTCATGCTCTAACTTTGAAGATTTTCAAGCAAGACGTGCGAATATTCGCTTTAAACCTAAAGACGGTGGCAAACCTCAGTTTGTGCACACGCTCAATGGTAGCGGCTTAGCAGTGGGTCGTACTCTCGTTGCAGTATTAGAAAATTATCAACGTGAAGATGGTTCTGTTGAGATACCAAAAGTTTTACAAGCTTATATGGGCGGTAAAACTGAAATTAAGTAACCACTAATAAAATGCAATAATATGGGGCAATAAGTATAACCTCTTGATTCAATTACAGATTATGGTCTGGAAAGCGCGGTGCGGCGAGCAAAAACTCGTTGAATCGCAATGTCAAATCCAATAGAACTAACAACGGAAAGTTGGTAGAGCGGTTGAATACACCAGTCTTGAAAACTGGCAGCCCTTCGCGGGGCTCGAGGGTTCGAATCCCTCACTTTCCGCCATTTAGTACTTGGTTCGCTCCTAAGTATAATAATTAATTTTTAATCCTGAGATATTACAAAGCCAATAAAGAGCTTCTGATTCTTTCAACGTCGGCTTCCGCATTTTCGATTTGAAATGAACTAGCCCAGCTTACATGGGCCGTTTTATTTTGCAGCGAAAACATTTTTGACATTGTAGAAATTAAATTATCATCATCGATGTAGGCCGATTCGCGTAGTGGCGTATAGCTAATTTTAAAAAGATAAACGGGTATTGAGTATTGTTGTGCGATCTCAAAAATACCTTTTTTCCAAACGATATTTTCATCAAGTGTAGTTGTGCCAGAAGGAAAAACAGCTAAGTGGCGCGAAGAGCTCTGCAAGCTTTCACCAATTTGTTTACGAAGTTCGGCGCGATTGCTTTTATCATTACGATTAACAAATAATGTTCCGACTCTTCTTGCGGCTGGGCCAATAATGGGCCAATGCTTAACTTCAGACTTAGATAAAAAAACTATTTCAGGGTGAACTGCCATTAATAAAATAATATCTAAAAAACTAATATGATTGCCTACGCATATATGAGCTTGGGTTTTTGGCGGAGGGTTTCCGTGCCTAGAAACCGAGTACCCAAGGTAATTTAGTAAGCTTAATGCCCATTGCTGTTTAAGTTCAGTAATTTTATTTGGAGCAATATAGCTTTTAATTAAATATTGAAGAGTTATTACGAAAAGAAACAAAGCCTTTGATAAGTGATAGAATTGTTTCATGGCTTTAGTATAAGTTAGCTTTCGAAATTGGCAACTAAGTTGAAGATTATGAAGCAGTGCTTGCATATCTTATATACAGTTTATAATCTCATGACGTGAGTAAATTCAAAACAGCTTTAAAAAATTTAAATCATGAAGAGCTAATAAAGTTGATCAAAGACAGAGACCCCCAGTTTTTGGATCAGTTGTTTACTGAACTTAACCCAATCTTAATTAAGATAACTTATGCTAATCAAATTTTTAAGCCTCATACAGAAGATTTGATACATCAAACATGGCAAAAATTTTTCGAAAACTTTGAAGCCTTTGAAGGTAGATCCAGTTTGTCTACATTTGTTACCGGAATTTTGATCAATAAAATTAGAGAGCACAGAAGAGCTGTTAAAAAATTCGTTTACGAAGAAGATGGCGAAAAAATTTACTCGCAAAGCTTTACCTCAGAGGGCTGGTGGATTAATGAGCCAGTATCTCCAGATAAATGGATTGAGTCTGTCGAGTTACAAAAAATGGTTGAGGATTGCCTAGAGGGGCTTTCAGAACAACAAAAAACAGCGTTTGTATTAAAAGAAATCGAAGAAGAAAATTCTGAAAATATTTGTAATGTTTTGGGCATTTCGCTCTCTAACTTAAGGGTATTGATTTTTAGAGCTAAAGATAAGCTTAAGAGCTGTATTCAAGGCTTAACTGAGAGTAAAGAAGTATGAAAAAGCTGTTTAGAAATTTTAGAGAGATTTGGCACAATATTTATTTCTATAAGAGTGGTTCAGCGCGCGAAAAATTTGCCTTAACCTGCAAACAGGCCGCAGACTTATCTAATGGAAATTTAGAAAAGGCAGCATTTAGTTTAAGAATGAGATATCGCCTGCATTTGAGTATTTGTCAGATCTGTAAAAACTATTCTGAAATCAGTTCTGGTTTGCGGCAAGCGTTGCGTCGCTTATACAGCTCAGAGACTATAAAAATAAAACAAATGAATACTGCTGAAGCTGAAAAATTAAATACAGAATTGTTAAAAAAGCACTCGAACAAACATTATTAGTGCATCTCAAGAGCAGCCGTTAAAATATTTTTAACATGTTCTGTTTCAATTTGTGGATTGGCCAAGATGAGTCTTAAAAAACTTCCGTCTTGGTTGGTAGAAAAATTCATCATGGTTTTATTTTCTGATTTAAGACGGTTACGCACCTCAGTCGACCAAGTATTGTCGTCTTGGCGATTTGGATTTTTTACTCTTACGCAGAGATTAAAAAATTCTGGCTCGTTCACTAATGTAAGATGAGCTTGTTTTTTAATCCACGCCACGCTTTCGGTTTGTACGGAGTAAAGGTGATCTATTAATTTTTTGAAACCTTCAGATCCCTGACTCTTCCACATAAGCCAGAAACTAAAAGCATCGGGCCGGCGCCCGCATTGCCAAGATTGGCGGCCTAAATCTGGAGTTTCATTATCTTCATGAAATAAGTAAGCGCCACCAGAAACATTATTTGCATCAAATAGTAAACCTTGATGTTGAGTTAAGAAAAAACTGCAGGCGAGTGTTGCGCCTAGTAGTTTGTGCGCATCAAAAGTCATAGAGTCGCAATTTTCAATTCCTGCTAATAGAGTATTTCGTCTTTCAGAAAATAGAATTGGTCCGCCCCAAGCACCATCAATATGCAGCCAAATATTATGCTTTTTACATATTTCAGACATTACTTGTATTGGATCAAAAGCGCCTAGTACTGTTGTGCCTGCAGTGGCACAAACTAGCAACGGAGTTTGTTTTTGCTTGATAGAAATTAAAATTAATTCTTGGAGATGAGCAGGGTTCATTTTTCCGTTTTGATCGGCATCTACTAAAACTAAACTATCTAAGCCAAAGCCCATGGCTACACAGGCCTTTTGAAATGAGTAATGAGCTTCTTTAGACACAAAAATTTTATATTGTGCACCAGCCATGCCTGTTTGTTTGTAATTAGGATTGTGGCGATGGCGGGCGCAATGTAAGGCCATAAAGTTAGCGGCACTTCCTCCAGCCACGGTGATTCCGTCGCAGCTTTCAGTATTCCAACCAATGAGTTCGCCTAGCTTTTTAATGACTTCTAATTCTATAGTGGTGAACACCGGACTAGCTTCGTAAGTTGCAGCAGTTGTGCGAGTTTGGGCAATAACCTGATCAGCTAAAAGTGATTCTGGGTGAACGCCTGAAAAAAGTTGATTCATAAAATGAATAGAATCTGTTTTAACACTGAGGCTTTTTACAACTTCAGTGATTTGAATTAAGTCCTGAAAGCTAACTCCGTGGTTTTTCAGCGAGATATCAATTAAGCTATGAATTTTTTGCGGATCAACTGGAGCAAAGTTATTTGAAATATTGGTTTCAACATCGTCAATTAATTTCGGAGTGTAAACATGAAAGGTTTTGCCAGTTATAGACGAACATTCAATTTGATGTTGCACACCAGAATACACGCTTATAACTTCGCCTACTCGGTAAACCTTACTTTGTGAATTATGTGCGGACTTTAAAACATTAGTAAACTCACCCTCTTGTACTAAAATATGACATTGAGTAAAGCCGTGAGAGTGTAAGTCAGATTTTGAACCAGCGAGCCATTCGCAAGAAACCAATTCAAAATTTTCGGTTTGTAATAAAACCTGTCGAGTGTAATTTTTTTTTAATTCAAGATTGTTGTGCTGAGCTATTTTGTCCATTTAAGTGCATCCAATGCAAATTTTTGTAATTGAGATCGATTATAAGCCGCAATTATACCCGAACAGATAAGTACGGTTAGCGCCAGAAAAAACAATAAGCCGTTATCATTTTGTACATTAATACCTAAAAATAAAATGTGACTCATAATTGCTCCAGCCATGATCATAATTGCGAAAACGGCCCCAAAAGCTTGAGTTGCAGGCACAAGTAATAAAATACTAGCAATTAACTCAGCAACGCCTGATCCCCATCGACCCCAAGGTTCAATTCCTACTGTTGTAAAAATATAAACAGACTCTGGGGCTCCAGTAAATTTAAAAAAAAGTGTTTGAAATAAAATACCTGCAGCAATAATTCTTAAAACGAGTATTACATGTTTCATATTATTCTTTGTCCTTAATTTTGGGCCAATTTTTGTCTGCTTTTATAGTGTTTGCTGGTTCATTTTCTATCCAGTCAGGCTTAGCGTCACCACCAAATAACCCCTCTTCGCGATAAAAAAGAAATAATCTTCCATTTGTAATTTTATAATTGGTGGGATCAATATCTACTTTTTTTTCTTTTACGACTGCAGTAGCACACCAGCCACCATAGGCCGGCTTATATTTTTCGGGAGATTTTTTAAACTCAGCTAGGTTTTCAGCGTTACTGAAAAGATAGGTGACTTCACCATCTTGAAATTTAAATTCTGGGTTGCCTTTGCTCGGCTTATTTTTAAAGTAACTTACAGAATCGTAACCTTTTAAAATGACTCCATTTTCGAGATTAGCCTCATTTTTGGCAAAAGCTGTTATACAAAACAAACTCAAAAGTAGAGCTATAGTAGTTTTTTGATACATTCGAATCCTCCGATAACAGTAAGAGACTATCTAATAGGGTTCGTTACAGTCATTAGGCAATTAATTGTAAAATTATAGCGACCTTAGGCGTTATTGAGAGCCTATTGTAACGAAAGAAGGTTTAAATGCTCTTACATAAGACATGAGTACATATTTTTTATCAATTTTTATTGGGACATTCGCATTAGAAGATGCAGCTTTAATCGCCGCAATTACTTTAGCATCACAAAATAAGATTTCTTATGAAGCGGCATTTGTTGCGAGCTTTCTTGGTATAGCTATAGGAGATATCGGCATTTATATAATGGGATTTCTGTCGACGAAGCTAAAATTTATCAGTCAGCTTGGTTTCTTTAAAAAAAACCAACAAAAACTTGCCAGGTTTAGAAAAAAACACTCGATAGGTTATTTGGTGGTTGTTTCAAGGTTTTTGCCAGGCACACGGGTCATTACTTACTTGCTGGCCGGCATAAGCGGGTATTCATTTTTAAGATTTAACGTATTAACATTGATCAGTGTTTTTGTGTGGGTGCTGGCGGCATTTATGGGCGGATTAAAATTAATGAATTATTTTTCAAATAATATTTTTCTTGGCATGGCTATACTAATACTAATATTTTATTTATTAAATCAGGTATTGCCGAAGTTTTTTGATAAGTGGGAGAGAGAAATTTTATTTAACTCTTGGCGAAAATGGACTAGTTTTGAATTTTGGCCCGCTTGGTTTTTTTACATTCCGCTTTATTTCTATTATTTTTTTCAATCGATAAGATATCGTAGTTTTTTTGTTCCTTTTTACATTAATCCCACAGTGCATAACGGCGGCATTCTAGGAGAAAGTAAGTGGGACTTCTTACAACATTTAAACGCAGCAGACTCCAGCACTCTTAAAACAATAAAGTTTGCTAAAGACCAAAGACTTATAGATTTAAAAAAAGAGCTTGAGAAAAACGAATTTAAGTATCCGATAATTCTCAAGCCCGATGTTGGACAAAGAGGCTTTGGTGTTAGAATTATTAGAAATGAGATTGATTTAGAGTCATATTTTAAAGATTCTTCATTTGATTTAATCGTTCAAGATTATTGTTCTTTTAGAAATGAAGCAGGAATCTTTTATATACGTTATCCAAATGAGAGCAAAGGATTTATTTATTCGATCACCGACAAAAAATTTCCGACAGTTACTGGAGATGGAAAATCAGCCTTAGGTGATATTATAGCTGCTGATAGCAGAGCACGCATTCTGCTGCCGGCGTATTATGGCCGTCACCAAGAAAAACTTGATACGGTTTTACCCAAAGGCGAACAATTGTTTTTATCAGAATGCGGAAACCACTGCCAAGGTGCCTTGTTTTTTAATGGCCAAGAATTAATAACACCCGAGCTTACAGAAGCCATTGATATAATTTCGAAAAAGACACCTCACTTTTATTTTGGTCGTTATGACTTACGTTATGAGTCAGTTGAAAAGCTAAAAAAAGGCGAAGGTTTTAAAATTGTAGAAATCAATGGAGCCAGTGCAGAAGCCACCCATATATGGGACCCAAGCACGCCAGTTCTTACGGCCTATAAATCACTGTTGCACCAATGGGGAATTTTATTTGCAATCAGTTATGAATTAAAAAAACAAAGAGAATTAGTTCATCAGGTTCATATTTGGAGCTTTTTAAAAGAGAGCGCTAAAGTTTATTTTAGAAAAGAAAAAATGTCGATTTCGTCATAAGGCCACGGTGGCGCATCTGAGCGCAATTAAAACAAGCAAAAATGTTAAGATTGAATTATGACGCTTCTGCAAAGCCTTATTTGTATTGCGTTTCATGCAATTTATTATTCTCATTAAGTATATCAAAAGGTGGTAAAGCATGAAGCTTTTATTAATGTTTGGTGTTCTGATTTTTACTTCTTCAATTGCTTGGAGCTGGGGTTCGCTAGCTCATAAAGCGTCAGCAAAAATTGCATGGAACTTTTTAGATAAAGACACGCAAACCAAAGTTACCGAAATATTAAATGGTGGAACAATTTCAGATGCGTCTGTATGGCCTGATTCTGCCAGAGCCAATCCTGAATGGAAATTTACAATTTGGTTTCATTTTGAAAAAGCTCCCGACAATTTTACTTACTTAGATAACTTAAGACGCCAAGACGACCGCACTCGCAAGCTTGGTGGTTTACTAGAAGCTCTCTATGTAGCTGAAGATACTTTAAAAGACCCGAAGGCAACAAAGTTTGACCGCGAAAATGCTTTAAAGTTTGTAGTGCATTTTGTTGGCGATATACATCAGCCACTACATACTGGACGCATTGAAGATAACAGTGGCAATAAAATTCCGATTAAGTGGTTAGGCATGGATACAAATCTTCACAGCGTGTGGGATTCTCAGATGATTTACTTAGCTTATAAAAATAACTTCACTGATTTAACTCAAGATCAGTCGCAAGTTTACGCCAATGCACTTATGAGCAAATTTATTGATTTAAAGCCAACTCCAGATATGTTTGTTCGCTATGACGATTGGATGCACGAATCTATGGTTCCAAGAACAGCCGCCTATGAATTTAAAGATGAATCAGAAGAGGCTTACACAAAAAGATTTATCGATGTTGTAGATAAAAGGGTGTTCATGGCAGGTCTTCGTATTGCGTATATGATGAATCGCTTAGTACATGCTGAAAAACCCACAACTCCAATTGAAACATTACGCAGATCTATTATAGAGATCGTTGGGGATTTTACGGAGTTTGTTTCTTTAAAGCCTAAATTCGTACTACAAAACTAAAATTTCTTAGCTTTGTTTGATCGCGCCGATAAGAATTGTATTCTCTATCGGTTTTAGTATCGATACTTAAAAATTCTATTTCTGCCATTTTTTGAATTACATATTCAATTTGTGAAATCACAATTTTACTTAAGTTGACATAAAATTTATCGTTACGAGTAAACATATAGTGCGAAGGCTTGAGCCCATAGTGAGCTTTGGCTAAGAGATTATAGGTGTCAGCTTCAACTTCAAAGCTACTTTGTAAAATATGTGGGCCAATAAAAATTTTAAAATTTTTATCTTTACTGCCTGTAGTGATAAGTTGATTTAAAGATTTTTCAACGATCTTATTTTCAACTCCGCGCCAGCCCGCATGAATAGCTAAAACTCTTTGAGTTTGCTCGCAGTAAACCATAATGGGCAGACAGTCGGCCGTTGCAATAACCAGTGCTTCATTATCTTGAGCTGTATAGTGCGCATCAGCTTCAGAAGCTTGGCTTGAGCTTTCAATTACGATGTCTGAGTGTGTTTGTTTGAGCGTTTTGAAAGTATATTCAGTAAATTTATTTTGTAAATCTTCTAGCGAAGCTCTTGAGTTACCAAAAAACACTAAATAGTTATCGGATTTAAAGCCAAATCCAAAATTATTTTGAAAGTTTGTCATGATCAAATCCGAACTCAAGCAGTTTGTCGTTATCTTCTTTGGGCCAAGCTACCTTAAACATGACATGTTCGTTAGTTCGCGGGTGTACAAAGCCAAGTTCGGCAGCGTGAAGAAAGAAGCGCTTAACGCCAATCTCTTTCATTTTTTTAATAGAGTATCCGTATGTTAAATCGCCAACCAATGGGTGAGTGAGCTCATTCATATGAACGCGAATCTGATGAGTTCTGCCGGTTTCAAGTTTAAGTCTAACGTAAGTCATTTTTTTATGGATTGCGAGTTTAGCAAAATGAGTTACAGCCCATTTGCCATACTCAAGTGCAGCTTCGGGATCGGTGATAATTTTGTGATTATCTCTAATCGAAGAAAATCTTTTACGGTCTACTGGGTGACGAGCTAAGTAAGATCTGCAAACTCCATTAGGCTTTGCGAGCTGTCCGTCTAAAAGCGCATAATAAATACGGTGCATACTTTTATCTTTAAACTGCTGCGATAACTTTTCGTGAGCACTATCGTTTTTAGCTATTACTAACAATCCGCTCGTTTCCTTATCAATGCGATGAACAATTCCAGGGCGCATTTCATTTTTCATAGAGAGTTCTTTGGTATGAAACAATAAAGCATTAACTAAAGTATCGTGCTGGTGCCCAGCCGCAGGATGAACTACTAAGCCGCTCGGCTTATTAACCACAATAATATCTTGGTCTTCAAAAACAATATCGAGCTTAAAATCATATGGTACCAAGTCGGTTGGAGCTAGTTCTGGTAATGAAACTTCTACAACGTCATTTAATCTTAAAGAGTAAGATGCTTTTACGATTTTTGAATTAACACTAACTAAGTTTTTATCGATAAGATTTTTTGCATAATTGCGAGAAGACATTTCTTCGAGACTAGATAAATATTTATCTAGTCTGATGCCTTCGTCGTCGGCCGTAACTTTAAGAATTAGGGTGGAACTAGTTTTCAATCTTTTTTCTGAACAGGCGCATGTAAGAGTCAGCCACGATTTTATCTTTAAGCCCTAAAGCTTTTGAAATTTGCATGACATAGCCTCTTACGAAAACTTCAACTGGAAGGTTTGCAGGATCCATTTCTTCAAGGGCTGCAATATACCAAGGATTGATTTTAGTAATATCAGTTAACTCATCAAACGAAAGGTCACGATATTCTCTAACCTTTTTTAAATCGGCTCCTGACCAGTCTTTTTTATTAGCCATTTCATTTTCAAAATCTAAATCTTTTGCTGGCATGTTTTCTGCGGGAGTAGATTCAATAAATACCGGTGGAGTGGCGCGTTCAAATAAATTTGCGCTGGCTGTTTTAATGGCTTCAATGCTGAGGTCATCTTCAGTAAATGTATTGGCCAACATTCTTTTTTCGTAAATATTTCTATAAGTATTGTTGCTGAGAACTTCATAGGCTTCTTCTACTAAAGTTCTTAACTCGCTAGCTTCTTCGGCACTAAAAATTGAATGTAATGCTTTGTTTTCAGCCGAATATGTCATTTTAGCTTTTGAATAAGCCATATGAATTTCTTGCTGTGTCGCGTTTTCGTTAAGTTCTAGGATTTCGTAGTAGTTATGTCTATTTTCTGTGTTCATCTATTTCAATGTTAAGACGTCTTTTACAACAGAGGCAACTTAATATTGAAACATTGCTTAAATTAGCGGCTGGTATTTGATGCCTTGTAAATTCTCTTCGGCCTCTGAAGCCCGCAAGTAAAGGGGCACAAGCTCATTCCATTTCTGTAGCCCAGAGTTTTTTAAAGCTAACTGGGCCAAACTTTGCGCGTGTGACTCATCAGAAATACCATCTATTCGAATCATATTTTTCTTTAGATTTTCGCTAAAATATTTTTCATAAGCCAAGAAGCCATCGCCGCAAATAATAGATCTTTCGTTGATGTAATTAGGTAACTCTTGAACGCGCACGACTTCGGGTTTTTTAAGCTCTATGAGAGCTCCATTTTGGGGTCTATAAGTTGCAACATAAACCATATTTTTATAAGCATTAATCATTGATATTACTTGAGTTTTTTCAAACTCAAGATGCTTTTCAAAGACTTGCGCCTGGTAGGCCAATGAAGACAGAGAGTTAATGCCAAGAACAGGTTTATTAAAGCAGTAAGCAAGGCTTTTAATGGTATTTACGCTAACTCTGATACCCGTAAAACTACCAGGGCCAATTCCACTTACGAATAAATCTACATCGCTTAGTTTTTTTTGAGCTTTTAAAAGAGCTTTTTCAATAAAGACATTTAATACATCTGAATGTGAGCCTTGGCGCATAGACTCTTCTGTTGCAATAACTTGCCCGTTTTCGACGACGGCCACACTGCCAAGAAGAGTACTGGTTTCTGAGGCGAGTATAATCATGATTTAAATAAAAATCTTACGATATCGTTGAATTGCGCTAAAATCATAAGACCTAATAACAGAACAAACCCAACTTGTTGAGCAATTTCCATTTTGCGAAGACTTAGAGGCGAACCTTTAATTAATTCGATGGTGTAAAACACAAGATGTCCGCCATCAAGTACAGGAATAGGTAGCAAGTTCATAATAAACAGACTCACAGATAAAATACCCATAGTCATAAAAAACTCTTGTCCACCATTTGCGTAAGAGTCTTTAGCTGCCTTGCCTATAGAAATCATTCCACCTACATTTTTTACTGACACTTGACCTTGAAATAACTTAACGAAAGACATAACTGTCATAACAGAAATATCAATAGTTCGGTTAAAGCCTTTTTCTACTGAAGCAACTAATGAATCAGACTTAACAACAACAATTTCAGGATTAGCAAAAGAGAGAAGCGGAGTAATACCAACGGTAAAGCGCTTATCAATTCCGCCGAAAGCATTAGTGAGCTCGGTTACTTTTGGAGTAATTTTTTTAATAACCTCTGCGCCATCGCGATTAATAACAAAAATCATAGCTTCTTTGCCATCAAAAGATTTAATGGTTTCAGAAATGTCTTCCCATTTTTTAATAGGCTTAGAGTTAATAGAAACCATTTTATCAAATTTATTTAAGTCGGCGATAGCCGCAGGAGAGTCTTTAACTACTTGATCTAAGTAAAGCTCAGTATTATCAAAACCAAATTTTTCTAATTGTTTAATATTTTTAAGAGCGGCCACAGGTATTGTAAGGCTTAAACTTGTTTTAACAGGCTTTTCTAAATTAGCTTCATTAGCGGGCCTATCAAGCTTTACAATTAAATCAGTTGTGGTGTTAAGAATTGCTGAATCAAGTTGAGTTAAGCGAATAATTTTTTGAGAGTTAATTTCAGTTATTTCATCGCCAGTTCTAAAACCAATTTTATATGCTGGGGTGTCAACTAAAACCGCAATAGTGGCGCTTTTGGCGTAAGGTAAAATACCTTCGATTTGCCCGAGTTTGTTGTCTAATGAAAAAATATTAGGATTATCAACAATTGATACATTTAAGCTAATAGTTTTTTGCGAACCTTGTGAGTCAGCTACTAACGCACTCACAGTTGACCCTTTAAATTTATTTAAATTCTTTTGAAACTCTTCATAACTTCGTACTGGCACAGAATTTACTTCTAAAATTTTATCTCCAGCAGTTAAACCCATTTGTTCAGCAGGAGAAGACTGGGCAACATCGGCAATCACCGCAGCACGAGTTTGTTCGCCAAAGTGAGCTATACCGCCAAATACGAGAACAGCAAAAAAGAAATTCATTAAGGGACCAGCAAGTACGATAGCAATTCTTTGCCATGGGGTTTTATGAGAATAAGAAACTAACTTATCTGCATCGGTTTTGATGGCGTCGCTGCCGAGTTCACCAAACATTTTTACGTAGCCACCCAGCGGAACTAAAGAAACGCAATAAGTGGTGTCGCCTCTTTTTATACTGAGTAATTTTTTTCCGAAGCCAAGAGAAAAAACTTCGACGCGTACACCGCAAGCTCTAGCCACTAAAAAGTGTCCGAGTTCGTGTACAAAAATTAATATCCCAAGTAAAATTACAAAGGGAACGATGTTTGAATAAAGTGTGCCTAGAAGTGCAAATAGATTTGTCATAGTCTTTTATTTTAAACTCTTTAAATAAATCGTCCAGACAAGCTGTGTTTAACTTGTTGAATCACGACGAGTCTTAGGTCTGGAACTTAAATTGGTCTTATAATGAGAAATAAGTAGCGATAAAATAGAATAGAGGAGCTGCAAACAAAACTCCGTCGAGCCGGTCTAACACGCCGCCATGACCAGGCATAATCGAACCCGAATCTTTAACCCCAGAAACTCGTTTAATAAGTGATTCGAAGAAATCGCCTACTTGGCCAAGCAAGCCGCCAAATAAACCGCAGATAGCTAAGATATGGTAAGGTGTACTCGGAATAAAGTTTTTAAAAGCTAATGCAGCTAATAAAGAAAAGAGTAAGCCACCAATTGCGCCTTGAACACTTTTTTTAGGCGAAAGATCTGGAGCAATTTTAGTTTTACCCATGGTAACTCCAAAAATATAGGCGCCGATATCTCCTGCAAAAACTACTGAGAGTAAGCAGAAAAACCATTCGATACCATTATTGGTTTGGCTAGTCCAAACAACGGTGGCTGGTAAAAAGCATATGTAAACTAAGCCTAAACAGTTTTTAGCTACAAAAGTTTGAATTTGGTCTAAATCTTTAAAAGTCTTGTGAAATAAAACACCAAAACTCGCTACTAATACAAAACTTGAAATTAAAGCAAAGTTAGCAATGTATTTAAGTTGCTCTTGAGTAATTAATAAAAATAGAGCCGTGGTTATAGCTACAAAAAGTCTTTTAACAAACTTTGGATAATGATTCGAGAATAACATACGTGCCGCTTCAAAAGCTCCACGCACAACAACGAATAAACATAAAACATAAATTCCAGTTTCATGACCATAGTAAATAACTAAAAATAATATAATAAGGGCGACTGCAGCCGAAAAAGCTCTAGATAAAAGATTCTTCATTTTTTGAAAGAACCTTTCCGAAGCGACGGTCTCGGCCCATGTAGTACTGAATTGCAGTATTAAAATCTTTAGCCGTGTAATCGGGCCATAAAATTGGGCTGAAAAAAAGTTCGCTGTAGGAAGCTTGCCACATTAAAAAATTTGAAAGGCGTGATTCGCCGCTGGTGCGGATGATTAGATCTGGATCTGGAGTACCAGAAGTCATTAAACAATCGGATAAACTTTTTTCGTTTATTTGCTCAACAGCTAATTCGCCTTTTTTTACTTTAGTGGCCAAGGCTTGTGCTGCTAAAATGAGTTCTTGGCGCGATCCGTAGCTTAAAGCAAAAGACAGATTTAAACCTGTATTGTTTTTTGTAAGTTCTTTTGTAGTAGCGATGGCTTTTTGAATTTCAGCAGGTAATTTACTCACTTCGCCGATAACATTAAAACGAATATTTTTTTTATGTAAGTTAGCAGATTCTTTTTTGAGGTAACGACTCAAGAGAGTCATTAAGAATTTAACCTCAGTTTGAGGTCGCAACCAATTTTCAGAACTGAAAGCGTACATTGTTAAATTTTTAAGACCCATATCTGAAGCTTGGGTAATAATTTTTTTTGCAACACGCGCTCCTTTAATATGGCCAAAAGTGCGAGGCTTGTCTCGAAGCTGAGCCCAGCGTCCATTTCCGTCCATAATAATTGCTACATGCTGCAATTTTTTTAACATCTTTAAATTCCTTACTAGATAGTAAGGATAGATTTTTCTTTTTCTTCAGCAATTACATCAACTTTTTTAATAAAGTCGTCAGTGATTTTCTGAACGTCTGCTTCACCTTTTTTTGATTCGTCTTCGCTAATCAGTTTATCTTTGAAGGCTTTTTTTACTTCTTCGTTAGCATCACGGCGAACTAAACGAACCGCTACGCGTGACTCTTCAACGATTTTTTTAACTTGTTTTGCTAAGTCTTTACGACGCTCTTCTGTTAAATCAGGTACTTTTAAACGAATAACTTTACCGTCATTAATTGGAGCCATACCGATATCTGATTTTACAAGAGCTTGTTCAATTTCTTTTAAAACTGAACTTTCCCAAGGTGCGATTAAGAAGGTTTTTGCATCTGGAGTTGAAACAGAAGCTACTTGGTTAAGTGGAGCTTGTTGTCCGTAGTAATTAATACGAACTGAATCGAGCATAGAGACCTGTGCTTTACCAGTACGTACTTTTTTAAGTTCTTCGCCTAAGCTAACTACAACTTTTTCCATTTTTGCTTTAGCGTTTGTTTTTACTTGTTCTAACATGGTTTTTCTCCTTCAAGACTGCTCTAGTATCTACTTAGTGTACTAGAGTTCCGATGCTTTCACCCAATACAGCTTTTAATATGTTGCCAGACTTGGCAAGATCAAAAGTCATAATAGGGAGCTTGTTGTCCATACAAAGACTGATGGCAGTTGAGTCCATCACTTGTAGGCCTTGTTTTAAAACGTCAATATAGCTGATTTTATCATATTTTTTAGCATCGCTATGCTTGGTAGGATCTTTATCGTAAATGCCCTCAACTTTAGTGGCTTTCATTAACACTTCAGCGCCGATTTCCATAGCTCTTAATGCAGCCGCAGTGTCAGTTGTAAAGTATGGGTTACCAGTGCCGGCACCGAAAATAACAATGCGACCTTTTTCTAAGTGACGAACCGCACGTCTGCGGATGTAAGGTTCTGCGATTTCGGCCATTTCGATTGCGGACTGAACGCGAGTTGGAACATTTTCTTTTTCAAGAGCGTCTTGTAAAGCCAATGAGTTAATACAAGTGGCCAACATTCCCATGTAGTCAGAACTGGCGCGATCCATTCCTTGTGCCGAGGCGGCGATACCGCGAAAGATATTTCCGCCACCGATTACGATACCGATTTCAACACCAGTTTCGTGAGCAACTTTAATATCTTTTGCAATTTGTTTGATAACGTCAGTGTTGATTCCAGTTCCTTGAGTTCCAGCTAGAGCTTCTCCGCTCAACTTCAAAAGAATTCTTTTATAAACTGACTTTTTCAAGATGTGCTCCCGCGTTTAGAGGTTGGGTATCGGAATAAAAAAAGCCGGTTTTTCAACCGGCTCTAAGTAACTAGTGATTTTGTGTTTGAGCGGCAACTTCCGCTGCAAAATCGACAACTTTTTTCTCGATTCCGGCGCCAAGTTCGAAACGAACAAAACGTTTAACCGTCAAGTCGCCACCAGCTTTTTTAGAACATTCTTTCGCCCAAGCCGCGATTGTTAAATCAGGGTTTTTAACGAAATTTTGATCTAATAAACAGTTTTCAGCCAAGAACTTACGAATTTGACCTTCAGTGATTTTATCTAACATTTCAGGTTTTTTACCTGATTCTAAAGCTTTTTGTTTTAAGATTTCTTTTTCTTTTGCAACAACAGTAGCATCCATCTGATCTTGAGATAATGCCATTGGGTTCATTGCTGCAATATGCATACAAACATCAGCTGCTAAAGTTTTAGCTTCAGGAGATGCTGCTGCAGTTGCAGAAGCCGCACCGATTTCAACCATAACGCCAATTTTGCCTTCGCCATGAACGTAAGTGTGAACTAAGCCTTCACCTTGAACTGTATACTTTTCAGAACGACGGAAAACCATGTTTTCGCCGATAGTTGCAATAGCCGTCTTAAGCATTTCGTCAACTTTTGTTTGGTCTACTGAAGCCGAAGTTAAAACAAGTTGAGTGATGTTGTTAACTAATTCTTTGAATTTATCATTACGAGAAGCAAAGTCTGTTTCAGAGTTGATTTCAACTACTGCGCCTGTTTTACCATTGTTAGCTGCGTTTACTAAACCTTCAGCTGCAACACGGTCAGCTTTTTTAGCTGCTGCAGATAAACCTTTAATTCTTAACCATTCAACTGCGGCTTCAAAATCGCCTTTAGATTCTTCTAAAGCTTTTTTGCAATCCATCATACCAGCACTTGTTTTTTCGCGTAATTCTTTAACCATTGTAGCAGAGATAGACATAAAAATCCCCTGTAAGTAGATTCCCGCCCGTAATGGGCAGGAAGTTTTTAATTATTTTTTTAATAATATTTTTTAAAAGGAAACAAAACGAAAACTACTCAGCTGAGTCGTCTTTAGTTTCTTTTGTTTCATTTAATTCAGCTTCGATTTCAACTAAATCAGCTGTACCAGCAGCAACAAGTTTTCTTGTTTTGTTAGCTTTAACAACTGTAGGACCTGCAGGTTTAGCTGCCTCTGGTCTAGGACCACGAGCACCACGAGCTGGAGCACGATTGTCTCTTGCTGGAGCGTCATCGCCCATTTTTTCTTTAGCTAAATCAGAACCTTTGTCAGTTTGAGTTCTTAATTTTTGTTCCCAAACTTTAGCGCCTTCAATGAAAGAATCTGCAACTAAGTTAGAAAATAATTTGATAGCGCGGATAGCATCGTCATTACCTGGAATTGGGTAATCAACAGTTTCAGGATCAGAATTTGTATCAGCGATAGCTACAACTTTGATTCCTAATTTTTTAGCTTCTGCAATAGCGATGTGCTCTTTAGGCATGTCTACTACGAACATAACTTTAGGAAGAGTCTTCATGTCTTTGATACCTTCAAGGTATTCAGTTAAACGAATAGATTCGTTATCAAGACCAGCGCGCTCTTTTTTAGTTAATAAATTGTAGTCGCCTTTTTCTTTCATTGTTTCGATTTTACGTAAACGATCGATAGAAGCTTTGATAGTTTCGAAATTAGTTAACATTCCGCCTAACCAACGTTTAGTAACAAAATATTGACCGCATTTTTTTGCAGCTTCTTGAACAGGCTCGATAGCTTGTTTTTTTGTTCCAACGAAAATTGCAGAACCACCTTGAGAAGCGATTTCTTTTACGAAATCTGCAGCTTGGTTAGCGCGAACTACAGTTTTTTGTAGATCGATAATATGAATTCCGCCACGAGCAGCGAAAACATAAGGTTTCATTTTCGGATTCCATCTTTGTGTTTGGTGTCCAAAGTGAACTCCAGCGTCTAACATTTCTTTCATGGTAACTTGTGCCATGTTGCCTCTTTCTTACTAGTTTTTCCTCCGAATGACAGAGCTCGGTCGCGCGCAAGGTGCGCGCTGTAGGCCGAGAAAGCTCATCACTTAAAATGCTTAAAGCATCAGCAATGAGACCAGTTAATTACCCATTCGTGTGTTATAGTGGAGAACTGAATAACATAGTGACTATACCCAGGCAAGGATTTCTAGACTGAAAAAAACACCAAGGTAGCTGGCACTTTTTCATTGAGAAAAATCCGATGTTCGAACCTCAAAAATTAATAGGAATATAATTGGTTTGGGGCCTAATTTGCAAACCCATGTCTAATACATTTGATTTGGCCGCAGGCTTTGTTTTTTAGTATATTTAGTGATATATTAACTAATATATCACTAAAGGGGTTCTATGGGAAAGCCGTTTACCATTCAAATTGAGGACGATCTTAAAATTGAAGATCTTAAAAAGAAAACAGGCTTAAAAACTAAAATTGAGGTTGTAAGAATGGCGTTAAATGTTTTGGAATCCGAATTAGTGAAAAAACAAAAAATTCAACGCTGGGCTAAGGTTGCAAAAATAGTAGGTGATGCGGATCTTGAAATTCTTAAGGAGTTTCAAACAAAAGATAGATTTAAAGATTTACCATGATTTTACCAAAATTTGGCCACATTTACATTATTGATTTAGATCCTAGAGTTGGAACAAAACCTGGAAAACAAAGACCATGCCTTTGCGTACAGCCCACAATTTTTTGCGAATCAGGATTGAAGTCCGCAATGATGATACCGCTCACCACAAATGTTATTGATCAAGATGTGTTTCCTCTGAGAGTTAGGTTGAAAAAAGGAACTTGTGGGTTAGACAAAGAGAGTGATTTATTAATTAATCAGCTTTTGGCTTGGGATGTTAGTTTAATAAAAAAAGATTTAGGCCCCGTTTCAGAGGGGCTCCAGCAATTAGTACGATTGGCTATGAAGGACTTTTTAGACTTGTAGCGATGATTCAGTATCTATTATTGCTTGTGGGGCTATAGGAATAAACCCTAAAGAACTTAACACGAATTGGGCTTGCATCAGCGAGCCTAATAAATTTTGGCAAGCGCTGACTTGGCTTGAACCAATCCATAAATTGGCCACTTTCGGAAAAGTTCCGTTGGCATTTAACTTAAGATCGGCACCCGATAGTACGGGAGAAACCGAGATTCTTTCTTTTTTAATTGATTCGCCCACCTCAGGAAATGCGCGCTTAATTTGTCTTTTAATTTTTTTCAAAACTAAAGCTATGTTTTCTGTGTCTTCAGCCGATTCAGAGTCGATAAAGCTCATCCACTGAGAAATCTGTCCACCTTCAACTGGCGCTAAAAAGCGACCAATACAAGGACCAAGTTCATCATCAGTTGTTCCGTTTAATAAAAACTGATTTGTTTTTTCAATTTGTGCCGTATGAAACAAATCAACACAAACACCTTGCCAGGCCGTTGATTTTTTTAACTTAGCTTTGGCACGCACATTCATAACATCGTCAGGAATTAAAAGACCAAGCTCTTTAGCTGGACCAGCAAATATAAAATTATGTGCATAAACCTGTTTATTACCGTTAACAATCACGTGAGTTAATCTCGGATTTTCAGAATCTAAAGCTTCAAAACCAAAACGAGTAACAATAGATTTTGTTTGAATTTTATCGTTTAACTGTTCAGCAAGCAATTGAGTCCATTGATATGGATTCTGAGACAAAAGCTGTTCTTCTTTGTTTAAAAAATAAGAAAGTTGTTCGTAAAACTCTGGAGACTTTTCGCCAAAACCAATAAATTTTTTAAAACCACTGGCTTCATAGGTTTCGATATTGTTTTCAGCCGTTGTGGTTTTTAGATCTTGTCCAAGAAGTTGTTCTAAAAAACTCAGAGCTTTATTAGCTGCATCTGAAGCCGGAAAAAATCTCAAACCGCTATTGATATTTTGATTATTTAACTTTGCCGGATGATTTGTTCCGCCAGTAAATTCTTGAGCTTCAAGAATTAATACATTGTCAGTCTCTTGACTGATTTTTTTGGCAATTGTTAAACCCGTTAGGCCGCTTCCAATGATGATATAATCGTAGATGTGCATATTACTACGATCTCGGAGCGAGCCCCGAGTGGCAAGATATTTACGTTAGAAAAATTAACTGACGCGTTTAATCACAAATCGTAAAATGGCTCTGACAAAGGGTTTTAGCCAAGTTTGTTGATCTAAAAAAGAAGCAATGCTGGGAGAGATTTTGTAATAAAATAAAATAAATTTTCTACCTGAGTAAGAATTTTTTAATGTTTGATCTCGGTAAACGCGCAAAAACTGCACCTCAAGTGATGTGGGTGATTCAAAAGCAGAAGTGGCAACAAAACAGCGCGTACGCTTCTTTTTGGCATTACCGATGAAACTTTTTACAACTTCTGGGTGTTTAGCTGTTGCTAAAAACTTCTGTGCTTTTTTCATGATATCCGGAAAAACAGGAGTGTAGTTGATAAATTTTGCAAGTTGCAAGGCCGCATGTTTTTGACGATCAGCATATTGGTCGCTTGAATCATAAATTCTGAGCAAGTCCCAGTAAACTCCAACAATAATTGTGAGCTCTGCTGTTTTTGCAGACTCTTTCAAAGATTCAGGATTTAACAGCCCCGGTTTACAATCAAATACCAGCTCAAGAACGCGCAAATATTTTTCATAAGAAACAGCTGCTTCTGAATAAAGCTTGTTGGCCATTAAGGCATGGCCTTTTTTTATCAATGAAACTCGCGATTGCCAGAGAAGTTTTTTACGATCTTCTTTAGCTCTTTCCTGAGCTAAAAGCATTCCGCCAGAGCCGTATGCTTTTTTGCGCAAATCATTCAGACATGATTTGCACATTTGATCTGCTATCGGAAATCCAGGATCTAATTTGTGTATGCGATCGCGCAGCTGTGCTTCTACAGGATAAATTTCTGGAACATTTAATGAGCAGCTTGAACATGAAGGCATCTGAGCTTATTATTTTACAACAAATTCAAAGGGTCAATATCAACAACAACTTTTACTTGTTTTGCTATCCATTTAGAATCGCCCAAAAGCTTTTGTATAAATTGATTTAGCGCCTTAGGTTGCGCTGATTTAAGCAAAAGATGGTAGCGAAATTGGTTTCTAAGTTTAGCAATTGGAGCCGCAGCAGGCCCCAGAACTTCTACAGACTCGAAGACAGCAAATTTCTCTTTAATTGAGTAAGCTCTTTCGGAAAGTTGCTGAGCCGTTAATTTCACTTTCTCAAGCTCTGGAGCTTGAATGCGAATAGAGCAGAGTTTATGAAATGGTGGATAATTAAGCTGTTTTCTGTTCACTAACTCGTTAGTAACAAAACCTTCATAATCATGATTTTTTGAGAATTGAATACTTTCGTGCTCAGTGTTGTAGGTTTGAATCACCACGCGGCCCGCGGATTCATTATCTTTTACATGACGCCCCGATCTCCCACTCATCTGAGTTATAAGCTGAAAGCTTTTTTCGGTGGCACGAAAATCGGGAAGATTAAAGCTGATGTCGGCAAGCACAAGCCCCACTAGTTTTAAATTAGAAAAATCTAAGCCTTTAGCAATCATCTGTGTGCCAATTAAAATATCGATTTCAGACTTTTCCATTTTGAGCACAAGTTCTTCCATATCCGTGCGCGAACTCACTTCGTCGCGGTCGGCACGCGCGATAACTTTATTTGGAAAAAGTCTGTTTAAATCTTCTTCAACCTTTTCGGTACCGAGACCTAAATTAACAAGTTCGCCATCTTTGCAATCCGGACATTTAACTTTAAAGTTTTGGTGGTAATCGCAATAGTGGCAAACCAAGTGAGCACTACCATGTAATGTGAGGCTGATGTCGCAATTAGGACATTCAGTTGTGTGTCCACAGCTCGGGCAAAAAACAGTTTGTGCCATTCCACGTCTATTTAAAAGAAGCGCCACTTGCTCGTTATTAACCAAGCTAAATTTAATTTCGCTGTAAAGTTTTTCAGAAAGCCAACTGGGCTTTTCAAGACTTTTCTTTTCTAATTCTTTTTCGAGCCGCATATCAATAACTTGAATTTTGGGAAGCGGACGATTGTTAACGCGATTTTTTATTTGATGAAGTACAAATTTTTTATCTTCCGCATTTTTCCAAGACTCGAGCGAGGGCGTTGCAGAGCCTAAAACAACTGGGCACTGGTTGAAATGCCCCAGCATAATAGCACTATCGCGACCGTTATATTTTAAGGTTTCATCTTGCTTATAGCTTGATTCATGTTCTTCATCGACCACAATCAATCCAATATTATCGATCGGGCAAAATAATGCAGATCTGGCTCCGATTAAAATCTTTTTGCGCCCCTCAACCATATCCCACCATTGATTGGTGCGCTCGCGGTCGGTGAGTTGAGAGTGAAGAACTGCAATTTGATCGCCAAATCGTGCAGAAAATCTATTGATAAGCTGAGGAGTTAATGAAATTTCGGGAAGTAAAAAAATTCCACGCTTACCATCGGCCATAACTTTTTCAAAAAGCTCGAGGTAAATTTCTGTTTTTCCGGAACCCGTTACTCCGTGAAGTAGATGAGTCGAAAATCCTTTTTGTTTATAGATGTTATCGACCGCGCTTTGCTGCTCATCATTAAGTTGATGTTGAGTTCTTTTTTCGACAAAGGGGGTCACGGCCGGACGATTACTTTTGCGCTCTTTTTTAGTTTTATCAAGCGGGGGAAAGCAGAACTGCACAGCCTGTCCAAGTGGATACATATAGTAATCAGCCATCCACTCAAGCCATTTGATATGGGGTTCGGGAAGACAAGAAAGTTCTTCATGTTGGCTTTTGATGGGCTTTAACTTGTATTTTGGATTTTCTTCAACAGTTGTTGTAGTTTGACCAATAACAACACCCAAAACAGAGCGCGTACCTAGCGGAACATGTACTATGTCTCCGCGCTTTGAGTTGAAGTTTTCATTTTGTAGATAAGTTAAATTTTCTAAAAATGGAGCGTCAACCGCAACCGAGACGGTTTCGGCAACACTCATCTAAACCTCTTATAAAATTCTTCGATGCGTAGCCCTACAGCGCCTTTAGCATTAAGAGTAATTTCTGACGGAAGATCAAGACTTTCTGGGTAAAAAGACTTAATAGTTTCTCCGGTTTTAGTCGAAACTTTTGTAACTTTAATATTGACGCTTTTGTCAGCCCAATCGACTTGCTTAGACATAGGGTAGTTAAGATCTCCATATTCTTTATAGTCTGCGAATTCGATTTCAGTTTCGCTAGGAAGACGAATTTTTTTGAGTCTAAAAAAATCTTGATCGATCCAAAATTGTGGAGAAAGGGCTTTATCGGTTGAAGCGTCGCCAATAGCAAAACAAATGCTGCCGCCTGCGCGCGACAGGCGCACGTTAGACGAAATATTTAAGTCTTTTAAATAAGAGCGATAAGAGTCAGAAGATTTAATAACCAGAAATTTTTCAAAAAACTCGCGCGAACTTTCGTTAACTATTTTATTTTTTCCAATAATTTGAGTTTTATTTTTGTTGTTATAAAGATAATGCACTTTAAATAAATCTTTGAGTTCGCCAGTTCCGATGGCGGTTAGTTTTAAATTTTTATCACCCTCAATAAGCCATTGTTCGTGGATAACGTACTCTTTATTGCCTTCTTTAAAGATAACGTCTTGTTCAATAGATATAATGCCATTGCCAGCCAGGGCGGTGTTTTTATTTAAAATAGTTTCGATTGGTAAAATATAGGCCATCGAAACACTTGAAAAGAGCTGGACGATTGTCAGGGTAAGACAGAGTAAGAATGTTTTCATACCGAAAATATATCATAATGGTACAAGAAGTTGAGTATTTTAAGAATGAACTAACAGAATGTGTTAATATGATTATGATGAAAAGTCTTGCTCTGAGAAAACCAATAATTGCTATTTCTGCCTTAATAGCGTCTGTGGCTATTTTTGGCTGTACAGTACAACAAGGAAAAAGTTTATTAACCTCGCAAACCTCCGACGCAGATGTTGCGACTGCGGTTCTCGATAAAGTTCCTTTTGCCTATGATGTGGCTGTGGATACGATTTCTTACAACTCTTGCGTAGGTATTGGTTTAAACGCAAGTGACTATATACATGGTATTAAAATTGGGGCCAATGAAGGTTTTGTAGATACAGCTGGCAGCGGTGCCGTTAAAGCTGGCGTTAAGCTTAAGTCTGAATTTTTACAGTATTTAGCTAAAAATGTTCCTCCTAATTTTCCGAATACATCAGTTAGTTCTTCGCAAATTAAATATATTTTAGAAAACTCTACAGCTAACAAAGAGTTGCAGATTCAGTTTGCGGTGAGAACCACAGCCGACTTAAAAGTTGTACAAGATATAATTCAACCATCATCTACAGGGAATATTGTTTTTGGCCGCGACGGTCTATATATGAGCCCAGTGCTTTCGCAAGATCCTATACTAACTGCGATTACTCAAAGTGTGCAATTTGGTCCAGCTGGATCGGTTTTATCTGAAGGACCGCGTGTTTATAATTTAGGAAGCAAATCAGGTCCTGTGGCTTTAGAGGCCAGCTTGGGTTATTCAAGCTCTTCTGATGAATCTTTTCCTCCAGTTGCAACTGCCGATGATGGTCAAGGTGTTGGCGAACAATACTCAGATATAGTTAGGTCTAAGTTTAATTCTTTTAACTATGTTCTAGCTGTAACTTTTGGTAATCAAACCTTAACGTCATCGAGTGATTCGACTCCCAGTTTTGGACTAAACTCCCTAAGAAGACCTTCAGAAACAGACTTGAGAAAAGCTTATGGCCGCTCTTACGAATTAAGTTTTGCTACTAAGAATGCGGGCTTATCGAGCTGGAAAAAGAATTATCTAAATCGGGTTACTGAAAAAAACTTAGAAGACGGCAGAACGGTGTCGGGAGCGTCTTGGACTTGCGATAACTTTGTTATCGTAAAACAAAATCAACTCAATAACAGAAAAGCTAGCGAGCCTTCATGTACTGAGCTAATAGCCAGTGATTTAACAAATGCTACTGTTGCAGCCAAAGTAAAACTGATACGTCGTCACTATGGCGAAGACAAGTGGACGATAGGTCTTTTTTATAAAAAAAATACCACTTATTCAGTCGCGACCAGAGTATTTGAAAATGCTCCTACCAATACAATTGCGAGACCTCTTTGTATAGTGAGCAAAGCAGCCGATTGTTACTTGCCAACAACGGGCATAGTTCTATCAAATTTAACCGAAGACATTGGTGTGCAGTACGACCCTTCATTTGAGTGTTACTTATCTCGCGCACCTCAAATGGGCGTTACCTATACGGGTGGCCTTAGCGGAGCAGCAGCCCAAAGGCTAGGTCGCTGTGCTCAGTACGCCAGTATTTGTTCTAGAGCCAGTACAAGCTTCTAAGGTCTGGTTTTTTAAGTTTTATTCTGCTAGCGTAATTTCATGAAAAAAAGCATTTTAATTTTAATAAGCTGTTTTACATTTTCAGTTAATTCTTTTGCCGTTATTGGTGCTGTTTCTACGGCAACGGGAGGCTCTGGACGGGGTGCGATCGAATCCGTCGACGGAGTTTTGCTAAATCCCGCTATTCTTTCAGATTTACCACGTAAAAATTTTTCGGTGAATTACTCATCAGACCAATGGGCTATGGTGGTTTCTGATAATGGCCAAGACGCTTATTTTCCTGCAGGCCTCAGTTTTTTAAGAACTACAGCTACAGCCGTTGATACACAACAACTAGGAATAAGTTTTGCGACACCACGTTGGAATAAAGTAGCACTTGGCGGAACTGCTTCTATGGTGGAATACACCAATTATTTTACAGGTGGAATTGAGCAGAAATACCGTCAAGCTGCATTCGACTTTGCGGCCACGGTGGCCTTTACGAAAAATTTTGGCATAGGTTTAGTTGCAAAAAAACTAGCGGCAGGAAGCGTAGCTCTGCCAGATGCTTTACAAACCCCAAGAACTATAGGTCTCGGTATGAGCTATACTTATAGGAGTTTTGCTAGACTTAGATTCGATGTGGAGTCGGCTCCAGATAATAAAACAGATAAGCTCGTTTATATGGGCGGTTTAGAGAATTACATCAATGATTACGTGGTTTTTCGGTTGGGTTACCAGAATAACCAAGTTACAGCTAAGGACTATATTTCAGCAGGATTGGGCTTTACTGGACCTCAATTTGGGCTTCATTACGCCTTTATTTCAAATACGGCAGATAAAACAGAAGATAAGCACTTAATTGACTTAGGTATTCCTTTTTGATAAAAAAGCGAGACTTTGTCTTTGCTTAATTATTAACACGAGGTAAAAAATGGCATCTAAAACGAAAAAAACTGAATACATCCGCGAACGCAAAAAAGCGACTTCTGGCAAAAAAAGAAAAGCTGGCTTAAGAACTAAAGGTTCTACTAAAACTAAAAAAGCTTTATTCGGCGATAAATAGTTAATTTTATTATATTAAAATAATGAAAAGGCTCACAAAGAAATTTGTGGGCCTTTTTCTTTTGTCTTTAGACTTCGTCTACTAGGCCTTCAGGCATTTTTCCGTTGCGTATGCAGTCTGCTAAATACTTATGTTCGTCACATCCAATAATTTGCATCGCATCTTCAATCGGGCGTGGATCTGGATTTAACAACTTAAGCTTCTTAACATCCATAATTTTTTTATGAGTTTGTTCGAGATCTGATTTATTAAGCTGACCTTGTGCCACTGCACTCATGAGTCCTTCAATAGCTACCGGCGGAGAGTCCGGTTCGTTACAGTAAAGAAGTAAATCAGCCCCTGCTTGCATGGCGCGTATAGGAATTTGATCTTTATCGTAGTGTTTGGCCATGGCTTTCATATCGAGGTCGTCTGTAATAACTAAACCTTTATATTTAAGATCGTCGCGCATCATTTTTTTAAGAAAAATTTCTGAAAGCGTAACCGGCCATTTAGGATCTACATTTTTAAATAAAATGTGAGCCGTCATAACCATATCAACGCGGCTTCTGAGTGCTTTACGGAAGGGCACGAGTTCAACTTCGTTTAAACGAGCCATATCGGCATCTTCAATCGGAAGTTCTTCGTGCGAATCTATAATCGTATGACCATGACCCGGAAAATGTTTAGCACAAGAAAGCACACCCGATTTAATATAACCACGAACTAATGCCGACGCCATTTTTTCAACTTGGTGTGGATCTGTACTTACCGCGCGGTCGCCAATAACGGTGTTTGCGGGGTTGGTGTAAACATCTATACAAGGAGCAAAATCCAGATTAATTCCGACAGCCATTAATTCGGTGCCCATTCTCTGAGTAAAATGAAAAGCCACTGTAGGCGCGTCTAAATCGCCAATTTTTTTAAGTGCTGGCCACTGCGTAAACGGTGGCTTTAAGCGGTGAACGCGGCCGCCCTCCATATCTATACCGATAAAAAGAGGAGCTTTGTCTTTCATTTTGTGACGAAGAGATTGAATCTCAGCGCACAGATCACGAATTTGTTTTGGTTCGATGCAGTTTCTTGCAAAAAGCACAACGCCTGAAATATTATTTTCGACGATAAACTTTTTTTCTGATTCTGTTAGAGCGGCACCTGAAACGCCGATTAACATGTGCTGGCCGATTAGTTCACGAATGCTCATATGTTATTTGCCTTTTGATTGATAAACGTTAATTTTGCCTGAAGGCGTATCGCCAAATATTTTTTCAAGAGTACCAGCGGCAAGCTTAACTCCATCAGTAGCCTCTTCTTTAGTTTTAACTAATTCAGACTCAATACTAGTAGCAGGAGTGCTGGCCGAAACCACTTCACCGCGTGAAGTAACTAAGTTGTCGTATTCAGATCCTGCAAAGTAATTTGAAATTTTAAGTAATTGTAAAGACCCTTGAGTTGTCATTTTTTTATCAACATTAACTGTACCCTTCATGGCTACAGGGCCTTCTTCAGTAATAGCAACATAGTCAAATTTAGAGTCGTTTTTTAAACCATCTTTACTTTTAAGCATTAAATAATAAAGTGCCGAAGACAAGAAAACACCTTTTGGTATTTTTTCGCTCACTTTAGTTTTTTTACCGTCTTCAACAACCATTCCAGTCATTTTTTGATCTTTAAATTTAACATCAATAGTTTTAGTTTTACGATCGCCAGCCGCTAAATAATTAATACTCACCGGAGCCAAATCACCAGTAGAAACAGCTTGATAAGACTCACTTAAATCAAAACCACCCTTACCTAATTTAATAAAGCTCGTGGTTTTAAAATTTTTAGTTTTATCGTCTATTTCGTGGCGTAAAACCAAAAAACCAATGTGTTTTTTAAATTGAGTTACTTTGTAATAACCTTCAAATAAAATTTCGGCGTGCGCGTTTAAAGAAAGTGTTAATAAAATTGCAATTACAGACAAAGCTTTAAAAAAGTTCATTTGGTTTCCTTGTTGATCTAGAGTTGATTTATTTTAGATAAGTAAGCACATCTATTCAATTAGGCTTACTCAGCGTCTCAACTTAGGTCGGGTTCGTTAAAAAATACCCCTCTTGTTACAAGCTTCTGTTGTTTGCTCCTAAATTCAGTCTAAAATAAAAGTGGGAATGAACGAAATTACTCAAGATAGAACCACAAAACCTAATCGCTTTGTATTGACCCGCCGTAATCAGAAGGGTCAAGTGGCTATTTTTGTGGCGTTAATCTTTCAAGTGGTTTTCGTTTTTTTTGCTCTTCTTATAAACGTAGGTCTTTTAGTTCATCAAAAAATTAATTTACAACAGTCTGTAGATTTAGCGGCGTATTACGGAGCCGGAAAACAGGCCGAAGTGCTAAATGCAATTGCGCATGTTAATTTTCAGATTAAACAAACTTGGAAATTGATGACTTGGCGATATCGGATTTTGGGGACGTTTGGGTTTCAGAAGGATAGAGACAGGCCTCCTAGCCAAGCTTTTCCATTTGAAAACGACGGATCAAATTTTGCGTTTAATGGTAGAAATGCAGATTTACCAAAATGTGCAACTCCAACCGGTGTTCAAGGCACCCAAGACATACCTTTTTTTTGCATCGGACATAGCGGGTTTACGGATTGGGTAGCGAGCACAGAAACAACATGTCGTATTGGTTGTGACGGTTTTACAAGTGCTTACACTATTAGAACTATTCCTAATGCTTCTGGCATTACAGTTCCTTTAGGTGGTAATGTTGCTGGCTCAATTAATACAGCTATCGATAATGTAAATCTTTTAACTCAGAGATTATGTGAAAAACTTGGGCCTACAAGCGCTACCGTTTTTTC
Source organism: Pseudobdellovibrio sp. (assembly GCA_040080445.1). Lineage (GTDB taxonomy): Bacteria > Bdellovibrionota > Bdellovibrionia > Bdellovibrionales > Bdellovibrionaceae > Pseudobdellovibrio. The sequence goes on along the minus strand of JBEBIK010000001.1, from coordinate 295 downwards.
GCGATTTATTTCGGCCTATTCTTCGGAAACTCTTCTTCGTACCCGACTTCTTGAAATGTTAGCTAAAAATTTATCTAAAGAAGCAGATAAAGAATTAGATTTAGATGGAGAGCCGATTTTTAAAGGCGTTAAAACAACCCTCATCAATAATTTAACCGAAGCCAATAAAACTGGTTTTTTAGATGCTAAATTGGCAGTTGATAATGGTTTAAGTAAATGCCCTTTTGATAAGGGCAGTAAAAAAACTGGTGGACGAGAGTTTTTAAAAAAAATTGAATTTGATTTTGTTAATTAT
>JBEBIK010000077.1:0-8425 GCA_040080445.1 Pseudobdellovibrio sp. | reverse complement strand
CCCTAGGCCAAATCACAACTTTACCCATGATTGAATCGGTGCAAAAAAACAATCAGTGTGATTATGTTGTGGGGCCAGTTAGCCATCCAGCTGAGAAAAAATTAAAAATTCAGATAATTTCATTTTTAAATAAAATTAATTATGTGGGCATAATTGCTTTTGAATTATTTGATTTAGGTTCAGAGCTAGTTATTAACGAAATTGCTCCCAGAGTTCACAACACAGGGCATTTCTCACAAGACGCTCTTAATATTGACCAGTTTGAACTTCATTTAAGATGTATACTTGGCCTTAGTTTGCCAGATATTGAATTACGCCAGCCCGCATTTGTGATGGTTAATTTACTAGGCAATACCAGCCGCATTCCATTAATTAAAAAATATCCGACGGGTTCTTTGCACTGGTATGATAAAACTGAAAATCGTCCGCGCCGAAAAATGGGACATATCAATTACATTGGCAGCAACAAAAAAAATCTTCTTAAAAAAGCTCTTCATGAAAGAAAAGGAATCTTACTATGAAAAATAAAGCACAAGTGGCCATTATCATGGGAAGCCTCACAGACTACAAAGTTATGAAAAAAGCAGAAGAAGCTTTAAAAGAATTTGGTATATCATTTGTTACGACTATTATTTCAGCTCATCGCACTCCCGAAGAAATGGTGACGTTTGCAAAAACAGCTCACACAAAAGGAATTAAAGTTATTTTAGCTGGTGCTGGCGGAGCTGCTCACCTACCTGGAATGGTGGCGAGTCTAACTCCGCTTCCTGTTATTGGCGTACCTGTTACAGTTAATACTTTAAACGGATTAGACGCCTTACTTTCAATCGTACAAATGCCAAGTGGAGTTCCTGTGGCCACTGTAGGTATTGATGGCGCTTACAATGCTGGGTTATTAGCGGCACGTATACTATCAGTTGATGCCGATAAGATCTTAAAAAAGACTTTAGCTTTTCAAAAAAAGCAGAAAAATAAAGTCAAAATGATGAATAAAAAAATTAATTAGTTTTTTCTAAAACTAAAACATTATGTTTAACTAAAGCTTTAGCTACTTCAAAGAAAGCAAAAGCAAAAATTAAGTCACTCAACAATTGAGTTCTATAAAATGGAATCGCCATTGTATAACACTGAATTAATCCTTCAGCAGTCATTGGGTACATACCACCTGAGTACCAAACAGCAAAGTTAGTAACAACATAAAACAAGAAGCTTCCTAATAATGAAAAACCTAGAATTTTAAATCTAGCTGAATTGACTGTTAGTAAATAACCTAATCCTACGATAAGAGCATAGGCTAAATACACAACCATCATTCCGCTGTGAAATCCGATTATATAATCCGTCACTAACATAGAAGATAACATTAAAGCCATCGCAATTTTTTTGTCTTGAAAGTAAGAACCAGCGAATAAGAAAGCGCCACCCACTAAAGTGAAGTTCCAAATATGAGAAGTCCATCTTGAAATCAAAATAAGTACGAATAGAGCTACAAAAACTAGAACTGAATTAGTATTTTTCATAAGCCTAACTTACTTCGAAATTCTATTTTCGACAAGGTCTTTAACTACATTGGCGTCAGCCAAAGTGCTTGTATCACCTAAGCTATCTAGTTGATTTTCGGCGATTTTTCGTAAAATACGACGCATAATTTTGCCAGATCTTGTTTTAGGTAAAGCAGGAGCCCATTGAATAATATCGGGGCTTGCTATGGCGCCTATCACTTTACGTACATGATTTATAAGTTCTGTTTTAAGTGCTTCAGTTGGGTTTATGCCTGTTTTTAATGTTACAAATGCATAAATTGCTTGGCCTTTTATATCATGTGGATACCCTACAACCGCCGCTTCAGAAACTGAATGATGATCTACAAAAGCCGACTCCACTTCGGCGGTTCCAATTCTATGGCCCGAGATATTTAAGACATCATCTACACGGCCTGTAATCCAGTAATAGCCGTCTTCGTCGCGTTTACAGCCATCTCCTGTAAAATAATACCCAGAATAAGTTGAAAAATAAGTTTCTTCGAACCTCGCATGATCTTTATAAACACTTCTCATCTGTCCAGGCCAAGAACTTTTTAAAACCAACACACCTTTTGCTTCGCCTTTTTGAATTTCACCCTCGGCACTTAATATTTCGGGCTCAATTCCTGGTAATGGCTTGGTCGCAGATCCTGCTTTTAATTTTTCTGGAGCACTTGAAGTTGGAGAAATTAAGATTCCACCCGTTTCAGTTTGCCACCAAGTGTCTACGATTCGGCAGCGGCTATTCCCTACATTTTCATAATACCAATTCCAAGCTTCGGGGTTAATGGGCTCTCCCACTGAGCCTAAAAGTCTTAGAGATTTACGTGAAGTGCTTTTCAGCGGCTCTTCACCTTCGCGCATCAACGCGCGAATGGCCGTTGGAGCTGTGTAAAAAATGTTAACTTGGTGTTTGTCGATCACTTCCCAAAATCTTGAGACTGTTGGGTAGTTCGGAACTCCTTCAAACACTAAAGTGGTGGCCGCATTAGCTAAAGGCCCGTAAACGATATAACTATGGCCTGTAATCCAGCCCACATCCGCCGTACACCAAAACACTTCACCAGGCTTGTAACCGAAGACTAATTCATGAGTGTAGCTCGCGTAAGTTAAGTAGCCTCCAGTTGTATGCAACACACCCTTGGGTTTTCCGGTAGAGCCTGAAGTGTACAAAATAAACAGCGGGTCTTCCGCTTTCATAACTTCAGGTTCGCAAACATCAGTTACTGATTTTAATTCTTCTTCGTAACTGATGTCGATATTTGGGTTCCAGCCCACTTCTGCATTTGTGCGCTTTATCATTAAAACTTTTTTGACTGAATTTTTATTTTTTGAATTTAAAATAACTATGGCTTCATCAACATTATTTTTAAGTTTTACTTTACGCCCAGCTCTTAGGCCTTCATCAGCTGTAATAATAAAATTGCTATCACAATCTTCGATACGATTTGCAATTGAGTCAGGAGAAAATCCACCAAAAATAACTGAGTGCACGGCGCCAATGCGAGTGCAGGCCAGCATGGCATAAACCGCTTCTACTATCATCGGCATGTAAATCGTGACACGGTCGCCTTTTTTAACATTATGTTTTTTTAAAATATTGGCAAATTTATTAACCGCTTTAGAAAGCTCTAAGTAACTTACTTTTTTAGAAGCTTCAGAGGTGTTGTCGGGCTCCCAGATTAAAGCCGTTTGGTTAGCTCTTTCAGGCAAATGGCGATCAATACAGTTGAAGCTCACATTTAATTCGCCATCTTCAAACCACTTAATAGACACTGGCTTATTAAACGAAAAATTTCCCGCTATTGTGGGTTTTTTAGACCATGTGAGACGTTCTGATATTTTAAGCCAGTTTTGTTCCATCCGAGAATTGTAGTCACAAAAAAGGATAAAAAAAAGACCTATTGAGTTAACAATAGGTCTTTTTGGTTTTGAATCTTTAAGCGTTAATTTAGTTAACGTCTTTAAAATCAGCGTCGATCACATCGTCGCCTGATTTTTTATCAGAGCCACCAGGAGCCGCTCCAGCGTCAGCGCCGGCTTCAGCACCTGGCTGAGCTGCAGAAGCTTTGTATAAATCTTCAGTAATCTTGTGTGAAGATTTCTGTAATTTTTCAAAAGCTTCTTTAAGTTCAGTTACACTTGCTGCTTTGTTTTCTAATACCTTTTTAGCATCAGCTAACATCTCTTTTGCTGAAGCTTGGTCGGCTTCAGATAATTTAGAACCAGACTCAGTTACTAACTTTTCAGTTTGGTAAACTAAGTTGTCTAAGTTATTACGAGTTTGCACTGCTTCTGCTTTTTCTTTATCAGACTCAGCTTGTAATTCTGCTTCTTTAACTAATTTTTTAATTTCATCTTCACTTAAACCCGACTGCGCCGTGATTTTAATGTTTTGCGTTTTGCCAGAAGCCATATCTTTAGCAGAAACATTTAAAATACCATTCGCATCCATATCGAAGATCACTTCAATTTGTGGAGTTCCACGAGGAGCTGCTGGAATTCCTGAAAGTTCAAAACGACCTAATGACTTATTGTCAGTTGCCATTTTTCTTTCGCCTTGAAGAACGTGGATATCAACGCCTGGTTGGTTGTCTGCAGCTGTTGAAAACACTTGTGTTTTCTTAGAAGGAATTGTTGTATTTCTTTCAATAAGAGTTGTCATAACTCCACCTAAAGTTTCGATACCTAAAGATAACGGAGTTACGTCAAGTAACAACACATCTTTAACTTCACCCGCTAATACACCACCTTGAACTGCCGCGCCGATGGCCACAACTTCATCAGGATTTACTGTACGATTCGGCTCTTTACCAAAGAAATCTTTAACAGCTTTTTGTACCGCTGGAATACGCGTAGAACCACCCACTAAAACGATTTCGTCGATTTCAGATGTTTTGTAACCTGAATCTTCTAAAGCTTTTTTACAAGGCTCGATAGAACGCTTAACTAAAGTTTCAGTCATTTGATCGAACTTAGCGCGTGAAAGTTTAATTTGTAAATGCTTAGGACCTGATTGATCTGCCGTTATGAACGGAAGATTGATATCAGATTCTTGTGCCGTTGATAATTCGATTTTTGCTTTTTCAGCCGCTTCTTTTAAACGCTGTAAAGCCATTTTATCATTTTTTAAATCTATGCCTTGGTCTTTTTTGAATTCAGCAATTAACCATTCTAAAATAAGAACGTCGAAATTATCTCCACCTAAGTGAGTGTCGCCGTTAGTTGATTTAACTTCAACTACGCCTTCGCCCACTTCAAGAACTGAAATATCGAAAGTACCACCACCGAAATCGTAGATTACGATTTTTTGGTCTTTCTTTTTATCTAAACCATAAGCTAAAGCGGCTGCTGTTGGCTCATTGATAATACGACGAACATTTAAGCCCGCAACACGACCCGCATCTTTAGTTGCTTGTCTTTGCGCATCGTTGAAGTAAGCAGGAACAGTAATAACAGCATCTGTTACTTCAGCACCTAAATAATCTTCAGCTACTTTTTTTAGTTTAGCTAAAACGCCCGCTGCGATTTCTTCAGGAGACGCAAATTTGTCGCCTTGAATTTTAAATGCGCAATCAGCGCCGCCATTTTTACCAACTACAGTGTAAGGAACTAATTTAATTTCTTCAGTTACTTCTTCAAACTTACGACCGATAAAACGTTTAGCCGAATAAATAGTGTTTTCTGGATTTGTTACAGCTTGGCGTTTTGCGATTTGACCCACTAAACGTTCGCCATCTTTGGTGTAAGCCACAACTGAAGGAGTTGTTCTTGCGCCTTCTTCATTAACTAATACTTTAGGCTCTCCGCCCTCCATAATAGCTACACATGAGTTTGTGGTGCCTAAGTCTATACCGATAATTTTTCCCATTTTGATACCCCTTTACTAATAAAATAACTCTTCAAATTTAAATGTGTAATCGAAGCCGAATTCGTCAAGGTGCTAAACTGTAGAAATTACTTAAAAAAGCCCTTCTTTTTGGCATCTACGTTAGTCTTGCTGATTTCTGCCAATTCTCTGATCAACTTTTCCTCGTCCTCAGAGAGTTTCTTAGGGAATTCAACGTTAAGGCTAAAGTATAAATCTCCACGACGAGAGCCTCTCAGAGAAGGCATTCCGCGTCCTGAAATCTTAATGCGCTCAGCAGGCTTTGAGCCCTTTGGAACATGAATTTCAACTTCGCCATCAAGAGCGTCAGTCGTTATATTTCCACCTAATAAAAATTGAATGTACGGAACATCGAGCTCTGCAAAAACATGATCACCGTCACGTTCAAATACTTCATGTTCATTCACTCTGATCTCAACCAACAAATCACCATTAGGGCCGCCGCGATAACCACCTTCGCCTTCGTTATTTACGCGAAGTCTTGTGCCGTTATCTACACCCGCTGGAATTGTAACTTTAATTTTTCTTTTAACCTGTGTGCGGCCTTTTCCTTTACAAGTGGTGCAAGGAGTTTCAATCACTTCACCAGCGCCGTTACAACCGTGGCAAGTCGATGCCATAGTGAAAAAACCCTGTTGCCTAACAACTTGGCCAGCTCCGCCGCAAACCTTACAAGTAGTGGCCTTCGAACCTTTAGCTGCGCCCGAACCATTGCAGTCGCCGCAATTACTTTCAGTATCAAATTCAATTTGCTGTTCTTTTCCAGTTACCACTTCAGCTAATTCAACTTCAGTGATGTATCTAAGGTCTGCACCCTTACGAACTGCATTTCTAGAGCGACCACGGCTTTGTTGTTGAAAACCGCCACCGCCACCAAAAATATCTCCGAAGATATCTCCGAACTGCGAAAAAATATCATTCATATCGTGAAACTGCTGCCCGCCGCCTCTGCCGCCCTGAAAAGCTTGGTGACCAAAACGGTCGTACTGCGCACGCTTTTCAGCGCTACTTAATATTTCGTAGGCTTCAGCAGCTTCTTTAAATTTTTCTTCAGCTTCTGAATCACCGGGATTACGATCCGGATGAAATTGCATGGCTAGTTTGCGATAAGCTTTTTTGAGAGTGTCGGCGTCAGCCGACTTCTCCACACCTAAAATTTCGTAGTAATCCCGTTTTGCAGACATAGTGGGTAAAATATGTGTTCTAGTTGGGAAAGGTCAAGCTATGGAAGTTTTTATTTGATTGTTGCTGAAAATTTTAACATCTATATCGGACTTTTGTTTTCTTCAATTTTTTTCTTAAGTTTTTCGATCCACTTGGGATCTGATTCAATCTCAATCAGCTGTTCTAAAATTTCTTTTGCTTTAATGTTATTGCCACCTTCGGCGGCCAGGCGCCCCGCCAACAATCTAACCCAACTTGGAGCACCTTGCTCAGCTGCTTTTTCATAGAGTTCGCTGGCTTTAACTTTATTTTTCTCCTCAAAAAGAGCGTGATAGGCTGCTGCATACAAAAGCCTCCAGTCATTAACAAATGTCTTTACACCTTTATCAAAAATAATAGAGGCTCCCTCATAATCAGAAATTAAAACCGATAACGAAAGCGCTCCATAATAATAAGCTTCAATAAAATACTGATCGAGCTCAATTGTGAGATTAATAACCTGAAAAAGCCAAGACTTCGATTTACATTCGTTTTTGTTGCTGAGCTGATCACAATAGTCAAAATCTTGTATTGCCCTGAGCCAAAACGAATCTGACATCTGGGTAGCAAAGCCAAAACTTAAATATTTAATTTCAATTGGTGGCGCAAGATAGTTAGATCTCTGAATATCTAAAGGCTTTTGCAAGAAAAGCTGTATGCAAAAAAAAATGGTTGCTATAAGAAGCAACCATAAATTTATCTTTAAATTTGAAGATGACTTATAAACCATTAATTACGTTTCTTACAAGTTTGTTCTGGTTGATGCTCCAAGTATCTGATGTACCAATTGCGTAAGCAGCTGGAGCAGATCTTGGATCACCAACAGCAATTGCAACGAATGCTGTGTTTGAACAAGCTGCAGCAGCATTAATTACTAAAGCGGTCGTACCGACTGCAATCGTTGGATTCCAAGTAGCGCCCGAACCCGCATTTACAGCAGTTACGTGAGCTTGAGAATTGGCAACAGTTTCTGCTGGAGCTCCATTCACTACAGTATAGTTCGTGCACGCTGCTGCATTAAATCCAGCTGTGTATCTTAAGGCATTTCCTACAACTGCAAAACCTGCGTTACGAACATCAACTGTATATAAATTCCACTCAGATTTAAAACTGGTTTGAGCCGTAAATAGAGAACTCATATGCCCTTTAGCTTCAGACTGACGAGCTCTGGCTTGGAATTTAGTGTATTGGGGAATACCAATTGCTGCTAGAACCCCGATAATCGCAACAACAACCATAAGTTCAATAAGAGAAAAACCTTTATTATTTAAAATATTTTTATGCATGAAAAAACTCCCTTTAATTATGTCAGTTCTGAATCTTTCAAAACTCAACAAGTTAATGTTATCATTTTGTTAATGAAGTGCAACAAATTGTTTTTTTTTATTTTAGCTATGTCATTTTGAGATTTCGATTATAATTATTTTATGGGAAGCAACAGAAGACAGAACACCGATGGCGGACTAGACTTAGGTATTGATGATGAAATTATGACGGAAGAGCCTAAACTCTACAAAGTCCTAATGCATAACGACGACTACACCCCGATGGACTTTGTTATTTTTGTGTTAAAAAAAATTTTTAACAAAGACGAAAATGACTCGCATAAAATTATGCTCGATGTGCATAATAAAGGTGTGGGTGTAGCTGGAATTTATTCGTTTGAAGTGGCCGAAACTAAAGTGATGCAGGCCAATCAATTTGCAAAAAATAATCAGTACCCACTTAAAACCAGCTTTGAAGAGGAGTCGTAATTTATGCTCTCTAAAGAATTAGATAAAAGATTAGGTAAAGCCATTGATCTCGCCGC
>JBEBIK010000076.1:0-8437 GCA_040080445.1 Pseudobdellovibrio sp. | reverse complement strand
GCTTATTTCTATCTAACCAGTGGTAATAAAAATGGCCAAGCTAAAAAAATCACATCAACTTTGATTTATGGCGACGAAATGACCTCAAATTTGAATACACAAAGTCAGGCAGATCGTACCAAAGATTTAGAAGAAAAGAAAAAATTGAAAGAATCTCCGCAAAAGCTCCGAATTGAGGAAAATTTTGTGCGTGGAATGCGTGATTTTCAGTTAGGTAACTACTCCAGATCTCAGGAGTTCTTTCAATTGGTGCTGAACTTAGATTCAGACCATGCGCTTTCAAAACGCTATTTATACTTGTCTAAGGTCCGATTTGACGAAGTCGTGCAAGAAAAATTAATGCTTGGAGAAACATATTTTAAGAAGCATAATTTTAGAATGTGTGAGTCGTTATACAGACAAGTTATGGATATGCTAAATGGTAAAAGTAGTGACCAAAAATATCAACTTGCTGAAAAGAAGGCGAAGGAATGTGAGCTGGCAAGTGAGGGTATTAGATAATGTCTCGTCTTAAGGTAATGCTCCGTGGGGCATTAATCAGTGAGATTGAGCTCAACCAAGAAAAAGAATACATCGGCGGGCGTAAAGACGGGTGCGATATCCGTCTGCAAGCTGAAAAGGGCATCTCACGCGAACATTTCAAACTTAAATTTTCTGAAGGTCAGTGGCTACTAAGCGCCGTATCACGTTTTGGCGATGTATTTTCATTAGGTCAAAAAGTTGAAACAGCAGAATTACAACATGGCCAGACCTTTCAAGTTCCACCTTACGAATTTACATTACTTGATGTGCCTGATGCGGGTTTACCAACAGAAGATAATCAAAATGCTGCTGATTTTGGTGAGAACGAAAAAACGGTTATAGGCGCAGCCCCTCAAGTTCCCTATATAAAAATGGTAAACTCAACTGGAGAGATCAGCGAAATGCTGCGTCTCGAAGTGGGTGAGGTTTGGGTTGCCGGACGAGATCCCTCTTGTCAGATTATTATCCCAGACCAGCGCGTGAGTCGTCGGCAGTTTGAAATATACAAAGTAAACGGTGCTTACACCGTTTTAGACTTGGCCAGTGTTAATGGTACTTTTTTAAATGGTGCACCAGTTTCTTCTACCGACCCACAAACATTAAAGAGTGGTGATGCGATTAGCGTACTCGATAATACGATGTACTTTGAATTACATGACCCTAATTTTAAATACAAAATTGAAAAAATCGAAGTTCCTCCTCTGCAAATGGATCAGCCTGAAGAAGTTGAAGAGCTCTATGAAGAAGTTGCTTCAGAGACTGAAATTATGCAGGGTGACGGCGGAGAAATTCCGCAGATCGATCAATACGATACAGGACAACAACTCGTAACGTCGGATAATCCGTTTACGGGAATGCCGGGTCAAGAACAGCAAGACCCTAATCAGTTCTATGATTTTCAACCACCACCGCAGGAAGCTCCAGCTCCTGCTGGTCTTAAAAAAATTATGCAAAACAAGCCGTTACTTATCGTGCTTGTTTTGTTGGTGCTGGGCGGGGCTTATTATTTAAGTGAAATGTTGAATACACCCGAACCAGTAAAACCAACAGCTGCAGTTGATCCATTAGATCCTTTTTCAAAACTAACTCCTGCTCAACAAAAAGAAGTTGAAGAGTACTATGCTTTGGCTCAACAAATGTTTAATCAACAAAAATATGATTTGGCACTCGAGAAAACAAAAAAAATTAAGGAACTTTTACCTACAGGGTATAAAGACAGCGAAAAAATTGCGGAAGAGTCTGATCTTGCTAACTTAACTATTGTTCAACAAGCAAGAGATGAGGAAATGCAGAAAGAAAAGGAAGAACTGATCGCTCGTAATAAAGAAATAATTGATAAGTGTTCTAAACTTCTTGTTCCTGAAGTTACTTCGAGTGAGATGAGTTCGTGTTTAGCGCAAGTATTGGCTAATCCTGGCGACGATAAGCTGAGTATAACTGTGACAGAAATTATGACTAAAGCCGAAGCTATTGAAAAAGAACGTGATCTAAAAAAAGCAGAAGCTACTGCAAAAGAACAACAAATTGCTGATTTAGATAAACTATTTGCTGAAGCCGAAAAAACTCAATCTGAAGGCTTTGCTTTTAAAGCTATTAAAAAATATCAAGCTGTAATTAAAACAACGTTGCTCGATCCTAAAAAACTACGAGCTAAATCTAAGGACCGCATAGAATTTATAACTCAAAAAATCAAAGAAAAATCTGAAGGCAGTATCACTCAAGCCGAGACTTTTTTTAAAGCAGGTAAGCTAAAAGACTCAATTGTAACATTACGTGAAGCACTTATTTACGATCCGAACAATAAAAGCATTCATGAAAAAATTGAACTTTACACTTATGAGCTTAAACGACAAGTGAGAGTTATATACCAAGAGTCGATTATAGACGAAAACTATGGAATTATCGACAACACCGAAACGAAGCAAGGTGCTAAAGAAAAATGGAAAAAAATCACAGAGATAGATCTATTAGATGGTGAGTACTACCGTAAGGCTGTTGTCAAATTACGCCGGTACGGAGTTATGTAATGAAGTTTGTAACACGTTCTGTTCAGTCCGAAGTACGCCTTGCCCAGACTAACATATTTAATTTGTTGGATGGCCAACTTGTACTAATTTTGCGTTCATGGGGCTCAACTGAATACAACCAAAAATTTGTAGACGAAGTCTCACACTATTTATCTTCAACTCAAGCTGATCTCGAAGTTACCACTCCATTCGACTATCAAGAAAATTTGTCGAGCTTAGCCAATAGAACACGAGTTTCAATACTTTTAGTGCATGATTTATTTTATAAAAGCGAAAATAAGGGCGAATATTCAGTGGGCTTTGAAGCCACTATATTATTTAAATCTAAAAATGAATTAGCATGGTCTAGCGTAGGTCGTTTTGCTATCGACAAACTCGTTGGAGATTCAGTTAATACTTATCTTAAAAATGGTTCTGATCTAGATGTTGAAACAGCACTCCCAGTTCAGCTTATTGGCGTGGAAAGAGAAATTGATATTAGCTCTGGCTCCATTTTAATTTCTGAAGATAGTAAGGTCATCGTTTCGTCGGCCTACATGTGCAATATGATTTTAAACAAAGAACATACCGCAGATAATAATTTAGTTGAGGCAACGCCGTCAGGCGGCTCGTACTGGTTTTCAGTAATAAGCTTTTAATTACGTGTCCACTCTTTTTCGTCAGAACCTGACCACAAACCCCAAATGTTTTCTAACGAAAGATTATAAGATTGTCTGCGAGCATCTTCATAAAGTGCATCTTTTTCAAGTTTCGGATTCTGAAAATAAATTAACAGTGTTGAAAGTGGCTGAAATGTTTTTTGAGTAGCCAAACGCAATTTTTCTTTTTGAAAAACGTCTGAGCGATTATTAGGTTTAGACCAATAAGATTGATTTGATAAAACCCAATCGTAAACAGGTGGTTGGTATTGCACCCATTTTTTAGCTTTAATTTCGCTTCTGATTTCATTTAAATGACGTATATCTTCATCTTTAATTTCTTGCTGAACTTTCATAAGATCTATCGTCTCTAAGCCATCGGTCAATTTATTGTAAAGTTCGTCGGTTTCTGACTCGAGAAATAAATAATTTTTGAATATAAGTCCAAATCTTAATTCTAAATTATTTTTCCATGTGTTGGCAGTTTCTATAATAATTTTTCGTGACTTGTTGGGTAAGTTTTCAATTTCATTTTTACTCCAAAATCCAGAAAAATCTAGAATCGGAAATTGCACATGCTGTTCTGCTGTGTAGGTCGGAACTATGGTTTTCATTAGGCTGTAGGCAAAGTCTGCAAGGCTCACGCTTGTATCGATTTTCCAATTAATGCCTTCATCGCCTTTTTGACGGGGTGGTTTAATGAATAATGCGACATTGGTGTTTTCACTGTGTAGATTCGAAAATCTAGATTCATTAGGCCGACTGTACTCTGATTTTCCCTGTAAGCCTGTTACGATCACATAATTAGACTCCCATAAATTATTTTGTTTGAGCATCAAAAAAAACTGCCCGAGAGTCTCGTCAAAATTTTCTAAACCAGAGAGCTGTGTTTCACCTTCATTTAATGACTCAAGTTCAGAAGTATATAGGACTGAAAAAAAGGGATCTGTAGACTCTTGTTGCCAATTTTGAAATAAACGCAACTCTTCTTTGAAGCTAATTGAGTACATTGGCTGACTCAAAAATGATGTATCATCAAAGAGATCAAAACCGCGAGGTAGGCCTGTTTTTTTTAAGATTGTAGGCTTGCCGCTAAAAAATGAAGTTCTATAACCATTTTTTTTAAAGAGCTCCTGAATTAATGTTTGGTCAGGTTTAATGCGGTCAAAGCTGCGATGTAGTGAGTTTTGAAATGGATAAGTGCCAGAAAGTAGCGACCCCATTGCAGCCGCACTTTGTGTAGAAGTCGTGAACGCATTGGTAAATCGTATGCTTTCTTGACAGAGAATATTTAAGCCCGAGTTTTTATTATTTTTATCTTCGTCGCAGGAAAACGAATTAAACGAAAGTTGGTCTGCCGCAATAATTATAAACGAAGGCTTTTTAGTTTCTTGGCAGGAAGTGAAAGACCAAAGTCCAGCCGAAATAAAAAAACCTAAAATCCAGACCTTAAATAAATCCCGTTTTGACGCTTTCATTTACAAAACACATAATGTAAGAAATGAAGTTGAAAGTAAAGAGGAGTCACCAATGTTAACTGAAAAGATTTTTGCAATAGCACATTATGCAGACCAAGTAGTTTTAATTATATTGGTGATTTTGAGTGTTCTTTCTGTGGGTATGATTTTTGAGCGATTTATGACCCTTAAAAAAACTGCTGAGCAGAGTTTAGCAATCAGACTTAAAATTAAAAATTTATTGGCAACTAACAACATCACGGGCTTCGAAGACATAGCTAAAGATACTTCATCCCTTGAAGGTAGAGCCGCAGCGCAATCTCTGAACTACTTAAAGGAATCAGGAGCTTCTGGTTTTGAACAAGTCTTTAATACATTTATTTTAAATGAAAAACCTGAGCTCGAAAAATATTTAGCCGTACTTGCAACAATCGCTTCAAACGCGCCTTTCATAGGCCTTTTGGGTACGGTTTTGGGTATTATGAAAGCTTTTAACGATTTAGCTTTAGCAGCGGATGCTGGACAGCAGACAGTTATGGCAGGTATATCGACAGCCTTGATTGCAACTGCAGCAGGTTTATTTGTGGCTATTCCTGCCGGGATTTTTTACAACTATTATACGCGTAAAGTTAAAGGTATTTACACAAGCCTTGAGAGCGTAAAAGAATTAGGTTTAGCTTACGCAAAAAAGAAAGGCCTTAATTAATGGCATTTAAATCGGATTCTGGCGATGACGTTTTAGCCGAAATTAATGTCGTTCCTCTAGTAGACGTCATTTTAGTGGTATTGATTATTTTTATGGTTACAGCTCCAATGATTATGAAGCCTTCAATTAATATAAATCTTCCTAAAGCAGGTAGTGGAGATGCAACCACTCCGAGCAAGCTCAATATTATTATCGGTAAAGACGGTAAATTAAATCTAGATGGTAAACCTGCGGACGATCAACAGGTATTAGCCGCAGCTGCTGAAGAGTCTAAGAAAAACCCTGACATACAGGCGATTATTTCTGCCGATAAAGAAGTGCCACACGGACGTGTGGTTTCGGTTTTAGATATCGTCAAAGGCGCAGGCGTAAAAAAATTCGCGATTAGTATTGATAAAAAATAAAAATTTTCGTTCTCTTTTGAGACTCTCATCACTTTAGTCGAGTTTTTTCTCAAAATAACTCGACCGAAGTCCTCAATATTCATCTACTAAAGTCCGAATATATTAGGGTGAAGACTTTTGTAAATGAAGCCAAATTTATCTTAATATTTTTTATAGGGTTAACAGCAGTTACGATATTTAGTTATGTGGATCTTTTCTTAGATAAAAAAACTTCTCGTAAATCTTTAGAAACTTTGAATCACGAAATCGTAAGCGTGCAACCAAACTTAGTGCGTGCACCCGCTTCAGTTGAGCCTGAGAAGGATTCGTTTACTTTGAGTAAAGAGTTTTTGTGCAATGATAAAGCTGAAGCTTTATCATTGCAGGATAAAGTTTCGAAACACATGGTCATGATCAACTTTAAGATTTGTAAAGAGTCTAAATCGGTCCGCGAAATCTTGATCGAAAATCAGAGTAATGGATTTAAAGCTCAGATTTTTAAACTCGAAGCCAACAACTTTAAAACTGATTACATCCAATTAAATGAAGGCCTAAACAAATTAAAATTAGAAGTTATCCTAAAAGATGGGCAAAAATTAGCCGAATCGCTAGAAATTTTATCAGGTTCTTAACTCAAAGCAGTAAAATGACTTGAATTCAATAGACACAGCTAAGTGCATTAAATAAGTTCTGCTCATTGTGATGGTTGAAACTAACTTAACGCTTAGCGGTTTAAAAAATAGATCTGATTTACACGTAGCTAGAAAAATCTGGCACATGTCTGGCGTGTTTACGATGTTCGCGGCTTGGAGCTTTTTGCCATACTGGGTGAGCATGACATTGCTAATAGTGGGCTGGCTGCTTTTTGTTCCTGCTGATTTTCTCCGTCAAAAAAATCCTGAAATTAATCGCTCTGTAATGAATGTGTTTCGCCCGATCATGCGAAGTAGTGAGTTGAACCGCTTAGCGGGTACAACCTATTTAATAACAGGCACTTTATTAATTACTATTTTTTTTAATAAAGGTGTTGTCGCACTCAGTTTATTATTTTTAGCTTTTGCTGACCCAATCGCTAGTTACGTCGGAATTAAATACGGTAAAGATAAATTATTTGGTCACAAGTCTGTTCAGGGCTTTGTGGCGGCTTTTGTGGTTTGCGCAGTTATTTGTTATGCATTTTTATTTTACAATCAAGTTCAAGAGTACATTTTGATAGTGAGCTTATTGGCCGGCCTTATTGGTGCACTGGCTGAGTTAATTCCGTTAGCTAAATTAGATGACAACTTTACGATGCCTGTAGTTAGCAGTATTGGGCTTTCAGTTCTGTTTTATTTTTTCGGTTATTTTTCTTATTTTAATTAATTACACACTCTAAGTGCGAGGTCTAAATGCCGAATACTATCGATACACCAGAAGAAGGCTATTCTAAATCTGGAAAAAAATTGGGAATGTACATTTACATTCTTCCGAACTTAATGACCATTGCTAATTTATTCTGTGGTTTTATTTCAGTTATTTTTTCAATTAACGCAAATTTTAAATATGCTGCGATTGCAGTAGTTATTGCAGCGGTTTTTGACCAACTCGATGGAAGGCTCGCTCGCCTCACTCATGCGACAAGTAAGTTTGGCGCTGAGCTTGATTCTTTGTGTGACCTTGTGAGCTTTGGCTTAGCACCCGCAATGCTCATGTACTTATGGGCTTTAAATCCGTATGGCCGCGTTGGCTTAATGGTATGTTTTTTATTTGTAGCTTGTGGAGCCCTTCGCTTAGCTCGCTTTAATGTACAAGTAGATGTCGTTGAAAAAAACTACTTTCAAGGTTTACCAATTCCGATGGCAGCGGGTATTTTAACTTCTTCTTATTTAGCCTTTGATGAATTGGGCTGGAACCCAGGCGAGTGGAGAGGCCATCTTCTGTGTTTGATGGTTGTGCTTATGGCGATAGTGATGGTGTCGAATTTTAGGTACCGTTCATTTAAAGATATAGACCTCAAAGAGCGCAAAGCATTTAAATATTTAGTAGCAGGTCTGGTTGTTTTAGTTACAGTAGCTTTATATCCAGAAATTATGTTATTTGTTTTATTCTTAACTTACGGAACTTTAGGGGCTGTATTTGGAATCATGCAGTTCGGTAAGAAGCGCAAGCTGATGAAAGCCAACGCCTACGCACCTGAAGCCACCAAAGAAGATGATTTACAAGAAGAACAGGATGAAGAGTAATCTATGAAAAAATGGAACAAGCCTCTTAAAGTTGGTTTAGTTGGTGCCACAGGAGTTGTTGGCGAAACTTTTATTAATATTCTTGAGGAGTATGCACAGCCTATCGCTGAGCTACGTCCATTTGCCAGTCAAAATTCTTTAGGTTTAAATATCGAGTTAGCCGGCAAACAATGGCCGGTTCAAGTTTTAACACCAAACTGCTTTGACGGTTTAGACATGGTGTTCTTTTCTTCTGGTGATGACATTTCAAAAGAATGGGCGCCACAAGCGGTAAAGTCTGGTGCATTCGCTATCGACAACTCAAACGCTTTCCGCATGAATGCAGATATTAAATTAGTAGTTCCAGAAGTTAACGGAAATTTATTAAATGCAGAATCAAAAGCGCAAATCATAGCTAATCCTAATTGTTCTACAATTCAATTAGTAGTGGCGCTAAAACCTTTACTCGATAAATTTGGCATCGCCGATGTAACTGTTTCAAC
>JBEBIK010000444.1:0-1824 GCA_040080445.1 Pseudobdellovibrio sp. | reverse complement strand
ATCATAGGCGGCGTCGAAGCGTTCAGCCGTATCGGCCTCTATAAATACTGAAGCTGATATTGTGGCTTGCCGATTAATTAATGAATTGAGTTTATAACCAAAGCCGGTATCTACGGCTATATAGGAATTTTGCTCTTTACCATCGCCCGAACCGAAGTGCAGCAAACCTTTATGAAACAGATTTTCAGAAATATTAAACGCCGTTGTAAAACCTAATGCAAAAGTATCTAAGCGCGGATTTGAGAATTTTTTTATATTATAATTTCGGTTAAGCGAATAACTGGCGTAAAAACTAAATTGTTTATCGAGGTCGTGAGAAAGATCCGCACTAAAACCTAAAACACTGGCACTACCTTTGTCGGCATTATAAAACAAAGTATTTCCAACTTGTTCTTTGTTACTTTCATATTGTAAGTATTCAATAAAAAAGTGGGAGCGTTCAAAACCCAAAAAAGATTTTAAGCCGCGAGCATAGCGAAGCTTTTGAATGTCAATTGCTGCGCTTTGAAAGGAGGCTTTGTTTTCGTTTGGTTCGATTTTACCGCGTTCGATTTGTTGACCGTAAGAAATTACATTATCCCCGGCATTAATTGATCCCGGCCCGCTCACAAATGCAACTGCAGCTGCAGGAATAAGGCTAATTAAAAGATTGATTCTAACAATAAGTGATTTCATTGAGTTCTCCATATAATTAATATTTGGTAATTAAACTAACCCATGCAACAGGTAGCTTTTCAAGTAGGTAGGCTTCTATTTTTTTATCGGTGCCTGTTAATATTATAATTCCTGAAAATAACAAAACTATTCCGAAAAACTTTTTACTATACTCTGCAAAGTTTAAAATTTTACCGCGATGCTTTAAAAATAAGGACTGTAACCCGTAGGCTACTCCGAGCATCGGAATAGCTGCACCTATTGCGTAAACCAACATTGTTAGTAATGCTTGTAAGGCTTTGCCATCTTGACTGGCAAACGAAATGGCAATACCTAAAGTGGGACCTACACAGGGTGACCAAATAACTCCTAAAAGAGCACCGATGGCCAGCGCTCCTAAATTTGAATCTTCTTTAAAGAGCTGACTTCGGCTAGATCCGATTGAAGCAAAGCTCGACATTTTCATAGAAACAAAGTCTTGAATTGTTTTAGAAAAAAAGAAAAAACTAAAAATAATTAAAAATATCGCAGAACCGGTTCTGATTTGATCACCGTCAAAGCCGAACAAACTACCGACTCGGCTTAGTAAAAATCCGACCACCACAAAAGCTGCAGCTAGGCCTATAATCATCATCAACGGGGCCTTCTTATTTTTTTGTACTGCACTTCCCATTAACATCGGAAGTATCGGCAATACGCACGGAGAAAGTGTCGTTAGTAATCCGGCTAAAAATGAGAGGCCCAATTGAATTTCCATTTATAATCCCATATCGATTAATTTTTTGAGTTCCGCCTTATCGGTCTGACCCGCTTGGCGCGCCACTTCTTTACCTGCTTTAAATACGACTATGGTCGATTGCTTTGAAACTTTTAAAGATTTTTTAAGATCTTTTTCGGCATCAAAGTTAGCTTTAAGAGCCACTACGTTTTCGTAACCTGGCATATTCACAATTTCATTAAGTAGCGGGGCTTGCGTTTTACATGTTGGGCACCAGTCGGCATGAAAGTCGATAACAACAGTTTTGCCTTGTTTTAGGGCCATATCATATTCAGCTTGTGAAAAGCTTTTAAAGTCAGCGCTTGCCACCACTGCATAAAAAATTGCAGATACGGCCAGTAAATTGATTAGTGTTTTCATTTGAACTCCTTTAGTGTTTAATGGGTTATATA
>JBEBIK010000443.1:0-1824 GCA_040080445.1 Pseudobdellovibrio sp. | reverse complement strand
AACAAAGGATTTAAAATGAAATATCTAATTTTATCCATTTTAGCAGCAGCAATAAGTTCCTGTACTAACGGTAGCTCAGGTTCTGGGAATCAGACTGGCAACACTACAATTCCATCTTCGCCTCAAAGCGAGTTTTCAAAAATTCAGACTAACTATCTTTACAAAGGCAATGCTTGCATAGAGCCAGGATTTGGTTCAGTAAGATATTATTTTACAAAAACTGATACCAACAAAGCTCTTAGCGAATATGATGTCTTTGAAAATCTATCTTGTGAAATTTTTGTTGGGAATAGAGTTTCTTATACAGTAAGAAGAACTTTAACAGCATTTAACGAAATACCTAATAGTACTGATCCAACTTTTAAAGAAGTTAGCTTAGCTTTAATTAAGGTTGAGTTTATGAGTCTTACACCTGAGCAAACAACCTTGCTAAATAATGCAAGCTATTGTGGATTCAGTAATTGGACAGTATCACAGTACAGAGACATTACTGGCTGCGAAAATGCTCCGACTTTATCTCAAGGATATGTTGAGTATCTAAATTTTAGATTCATATCTGAAGATAATAAAATTCTTTTACCAGACAGCAATTATTATCAGTAATTTAAACTCAGCCCCTTTAAATAGGGGCTTTAACTTTGGAGAAAATATGGAAATCGTTATGAAGCTGTTAGAACATTGGTCAGTAGTTATTTATTTCTTCTTTTCGATTCAGATTGTAAAATTAATAGGTGGGTTTTATTTAAAAATTGTAGAGATACGAGCACTTAATAAAGATCAAATTAAAGTAGCAATTAGCCAAAATGAATGTGTATTCGAGATTCAATCATCGACTGTGAAGATTGAAGACTTGCATAAGCTTCAAAACGAAAAGCTTCTTGCTCAAAATAAGCTCAATGCGAGCTGATTTTATCAAAAATAAAGTAAAATACTTGAGGCATCGACTCAGCTTGGATATAGCTCAGAAGACATATACTTTTGATACAGTAGACCTTGGTCTAACTTAATCTGTTGCTTAGCCTCGCCGATACGAAAACATGAGTAAACACCAAGGGTTAAACAGCGATTTTTTTGCAGCTATTGAAATTTTAAGAAAGAAATTGTTAGACCTTTCTGGTAACAACAATTCAATTTCGTTTAGGCATCGAAAGAGCTCAAGATCACAAATTCGCATAGTGGATGAAGTTCCTAATCAAATCTTTGTAAGGCTGACAAATGAAGATGAATTTATAATTAAAGGGGTTCCTGTTCCAGATTTGGAGCCTGAGGATGAGAAAAGTTCTGAGTTTCAATCCATTTTAGAGAAGAAGAAAAAAACAGATGAAAAGTATCTTAGCGATTTAAGTGAACTTGGCACACCCTCTAATAAAAGAAAGCTGCAAGTAATCGAGTTTCAACTAAGAGATCAAATTAGAGCAGAGCTGAATTTACCTCCTTTGGATAGAAAGAAAAGACCCTCTGCTGCGAGTGTCGCAGAGAGTTTTGGAATAAACCCAAATTTCGATCTTCAGTTAGACTCCGATTTAGAGCAGCATAATGACAATCTTATTCAAACTTTGATTTATCAAGATGAGTTAGAAGCAGTTTTAGATGGAATAGTAGAGCAAAAAGAATTGGTTGAGTCTGAAACTGGCACAGAGCCACTCTATATAGCTTTAGGGTTTTTGGAGTGGTACGAAGCTGAGCAATCGACAACTTCGTACACTTCGCCTTTAATGTTTTTACCTGCCGAAATACAAAAAAGAAAAAATGTAAAAACATCTGAGACTGAATACTTTTTAAAATTAAGAGAAACCGAAGTGTTTTCTAATTTTTCATTAAGAG
>JBEBIK010000442.1:0-1835 GCA_040080445.1 Pseudobdellovibrio sp. | reverse complement strand
CTTATTTAATAATTCTATTTATGCGCTTTCAAAAACAACATTTCCTAAAATCGAAGTTCAGTTTGTTGAAGACGAAGACTATTTTCATCTCTATTTTTCAGACAATGGTCCAGGTGTACCATCTGATTGCGATACAAAAATATTTGCGCCATTTTTTACGACTAAACCAGTTGGTGCAGGTACGGGATTAGGGCTTAGTATTTCAAATAAAATTATTCAGTCTTACGGCGGATCTTTGAAGTTAGACCGAACTCGAGGCAATAGTTGTTTTCATATAAAGTTGTCGAAAATGCATGACCATAAAAATATTGGTACAGATGCTGAGATTTTTAAATTTAGTTCTTAATTAATAATTTTTATTACTGTATATTAAATCACGATGAAGTGAGGGCTTTGGCTATGAAACAACAAATCAATCAGCAACGGCCAGACTATAGCGATTATAATATCGAAGAAGAGCGCCAGAGCTTAAAAAAATTTTTAGAAGCTAATGATCTTTGGGTACCAGAAAATTTTTATACAGATTTGCGTGATGGTGATGTGATAGATCTTTATCGCAATCCGCCAAATATTAGTCAACTCTATGGCAACTCGCAATTTAAAAAGTTGTGTTCGTATACCGAAGAACAAATGAAAGCTATTCCCTTTCCTAAGCTATTTTATCGTGCTGATGATATTCAATTGGCATTTTTAAAGCGTTTAACAGATGTTGCTTTTAATTACGACGAAGCAGTATCTTGGAATATCGAAGATCATGAATTAGTAGAAACAATGCACCCAAATAAACGTACATTTGAAGTTAATTTGGGCCGAGTAGCTCCGTGTTTTAAGAAAAACACGAATGAGCGCTATGCTGTTATAGGCTCATTCAAAGTTAATCTAATTTTTGAATGGAATAGCTAACAACTAGTGTAAATGAGTTGCGATCTCTTGGATCATCAATCTGTAAAGTTGTAAGGTATGCTCGTAGCCTATTTTAATTTGAGATTGTTGCTCAGGAGTGCAAGCTTGAATTTGCTCTAAAGCTTCTTCAACGTGATCTGGGTCGTCGTCAGCATGAGTCTTTACAAATTTTAAAGCATCTTCGTTGTAGTGTTGTTTTAGCATGCCATGAAATTCATTTGTTTTTACTGCTAGAGTCTCGAGAGCTAAAATGTAACCTAAAAGCATGACTGGATCTTTTTGAATTTTAACAAATTGAGATTCCCACATAGCGCGAGTAATTCCTAATTCAGGGTAGTTTTCAATGGATTCACCAAGAACTTTTAAATCGTTTAATGCGATTAATTCGTGCCCTTGTTCTTCGCTGATATGTACAACAGATCTTTTGAAATAAGTTTTGTTGGTTTTTTCAGACCAACCAGCTGCAAAGGCTAACATACGTGTACTGTATGATGTGTAGTAGTAGGTTTGCGCTAGCCAACTAGAATAAAATTTCTTGTTGCTCCAGTCTTGTTTTTTGAATAGGTCTACTAATTGGTTCATTTCTTTGTGGTTTAATGCTTCTTGTAAGTTCATTTTTTTCTCCTCTGTGTTTGTTTAAAAAATTAAGCCATAATTTTGATGTAAGAACCGCGTGATCTTTCCATTCTGATAATTGAGCGGATTCTTTGTACATTTCTGAAAAATCAACTTCTACGTTAAAGGCAGAACTTCTTTGAATAAGCTCTCCGCCATGTCGGTAAAAAATTTCATTAATTTTTCTATTGTTTCTTAAGCACACAACCATTCGATCGGCATTCGAAAACTTTAACCTTAGAGTTACAAAGCCAACTAAAATTTCAGAAATTGAATAATTTGTATTTTGTTTGCGCCATTCCGGAACAGAAGTGAAG
>JBEBIK010000441.1:0-1837 GCA_040080445.1 Pseudobdellovibrio sp. | reverse complement strand
AAAACCGGGCACGACTATTATTCAAGCGATGTATGAAAATCAACAGCGTATTGCGCATTACTGCTGGCATCCAGGATTAAGCATCGCGGGCGTTTGCCGTCTTTGCATGGTTGAAATTGAAGGTAATCCACGTGTTCAAATTGCTTGTAACACCATGGTTACTGAAGGTATGAAAATCAATAACACTTCAGATAAAGTTAAAGACGCTGTTAAATGGGGTTTAGACTTTCACTTAATTAATCATCCACTCGATTGTCCTGTTTGTGACCAAGCCGGTGAGTGCGGTTTACAAGATCAGTACATGGAGTACGGAAAATACAATCCAGAAATGGCTGAGAGAAAACAAAAGAAACAAAAAGTAGTAAATCTTGGCCCAACAGTGGTTTTAGATTCTGAAAGATGTATTCTTTGTTCTCGTTGCGTTCGTTTTACAGATGAAGTTTCTAAAACAAATGAATTAGGAATTTTCAATCGTGGAGATCACGCCGAAATCGGAACTCACGACGGCAAACAATTAGATAATAAATATTCTTTAAATACAGTCGATATTTGTCCTGTGGGCGCATTAACTTCTAAAGATTTCCGTTTTAAACAAAGAGTTTGGTATCTCAAAGAATCTCAAACGGTTTGTAACGGTTGTTCTACGGGTTGTAACGTTAAAGTTTACTTCAATAAAGAAGGTTTATTCCGTGTTAAACCTGTCTATAACGAAGCTGTAAATGGCCACTGGATGTGTGATGAAGGCCGTGACACTTACAAATTTGTAAACAAAGAACACCGTATGACTAAAGGTTATAAATTTGGAGCGGGCGCTTGGCATGATGAAATGCATGCTGGTGTTGCAGCTAAAGATGCTACTGAGTTTTTAAAATCAGCAAAAGCAGAAGATATTTCTTTAGTATTAACTGGTCAGCATACAGTTGAAGAATACGAAGCTCTTTTAGAGACTTTTGTTAATACATATAAAACTAAAAACGTTTATCACTGGTGGCCACAAGAAGCTGAAGCCAATGAGTTTGACGGTTTGCTAATTCGTGGAGACAAAAACCCGAATACAGCTGGCCTTAAACAAGCATTAGCAAAATTCGGAATCAATACGAAGTGGTCTGACTTAGAACAGTCTTTAAAAGCTGGTAAAGTAAAACAGCTTGTAGTTGTTGGACCCGAAATATCAGCAAACTATAAAGATTTGGCTCAGAAAATTGAATTATTCGCAAATGCAGAACATTTAATTTATGCAACTTCGGTAAAAGTTCCAGAACTTGAAAATTGCAAAACATTAAAAACTGCAACGATCATTCCGTTAAAATCTTATATCGAAAAAGACGGTACTTTCGTAAACCACAGTGGCTTAGCGCAAAAATTTAAAAAAGCCACAACAGTTGTGAGCGAAGCTTTAACGGGTGTTGAAATGGCTTTGTTGATGAGCGGTCAAAATCTACAAATTCAAACTACGGGCGAAAAAGCACTTTTCACTGCAGTTTCTAATACTAGAAAAGATCAGGTTACGATTGAACACCGTAAGAAAAATGAATTTACTTTTAACCGCGGTCGTTTGTAAAAGAGGCATGTATGGCAGTAGTTACTAAAGAAAATAAAAATATATGGTACCTTCCAGGTGTATTAGGCGGTCTTTGGATCACTGGAAAACATTTATTCAAAAATTTAACGAACAAAAAACAAATGATTACGTTAAATTACCCTGAAGAGAAGTATGAATACTCTTCAAGATTTAAAGGTAATCATATTTTAACAGTAAAAAAAGACGGAGCTATTCGTTGTACAGCTTGTATGTTGTGCGCTACTAATTGCCCTGCTGAATGTATTACTATTAAAG
>JBEBIK010000075.1:0-8532 GCA_040080445.1 Pseudobdellovibrio sp. | reverse complement strand
TAAAAATGGCGAGTATTTGGTGGTTTCAAATAAAACGACAGATGTAAAAAAATTATATTTATTGTCGGGTGGAAAATTAAAAGCCTTAACCCCTGAAATGAAATACGATGTTTCTGGTTTTTCTGTGGATCGTAATTACAAGCGTATTATTTATAGCATTAACAGAGAGGGTTACTCGGATATTAGAGTTTTAGATGCTAGAAATTTTAAAGTCCTTCCAAATCCAAGTATTCCACTCAAGGGTGTGAGTGTAGATCACATTTTCAACGGAACAACCACTCGTGACTCTAAAGTGACGATGTTGGGGGTTGTAACTTCTAAAGCTCCTCGCTTAGGCTACTCATACGACTGGAATTCTAAAAAATTAACTCAATGGGTATTTCCTTCTGCACCGGAAGTGGATTTATCTAAATTTGTTGTTTCCGAATTAATGAATTACGAAACTAGAGATAATGTTAAAATCCCGATGTTTGTGCGGTTTCCTGAAAAATGTAAATTAAACGCAAAGCCTCGAGAAAATTGTCCTGTAGTTGTACACTTTCATGGTGGCCCTGAAGCGCAAAGCCAGCCTGGTTTTAGTACAATGGCTCAAGCTTTTGTGAATGAAGGATTTATTTTTGTAGAACCAAATGTTCGCGGTAGCGACGGTTATGGAAAAAAATGGATTGATATGGATAACGGGCCATTACGAGAAAATGTAATTGGCGATATCGAAGATGCATCTATCTGGATTAAAGCTAACTGGAAAAACACAGATGGCTCAGCACCCAAAGTAGGTGTGATGGGTTGGAGTTATGGTGGTTATTCAGCATTATTAGCTATGACACGTTTTGCTGGAGCTTATGAAGCTGGTGTGGCCCTAGTAGGAATGAGTAACTTAGTTTCATTCTTAAATAATACAGCCCCGTATAGACGTGCTCTTAGAATTTCAGAGTACGGTGATCCTATAAAAGATAAAGACGCTCTATTAAAGCTTTCTGCAATTACTTATGTTGATAAAGTTAAATCTCCACTAATGATTATTCAGGGCGCTAATGACCCACGTGTGCCAGTGGGTGAGGCTTTGCAAATTCAAGAGACATTAACTAAAAAAGGCATTGCGAGTGAGTTAATAGTATTTGCAGATGAGGGCCATGGTTCGGCTAAAAAAGAAAACCAAGTGCTCGAGATTGGTAATACAATTGAATTTATGAAAAAACATTTAAAAACTAAAGATAAGGCCTTAATTACTTCTAATTAAGGAGCTGTTAAGAACTTATCTTTCAGTTCTTGAATTTTAAATTCGGTCAAAAGAGCGTTAATTCGCTCTTTTGCATTTTTGGTCTGTTTATTTTTTTGAGTGGCGATAATGAGTTCATTTTTCATAGAATGTTCAAAGCCCACAAGCTCTGTGACGGTTACATCGTAGCCGTATGACTCAAGTTGTAAGCAACGTAAAACATTTGTGATATGACTGCCAAATTCGCGTGTATGTATAGCATGTCGGTAGAGTTCAACCATTGGGCTTGATAATGAAAACTTTTTATTTTGTCTTAAAAGGCTCGCTACCTCAGCTTGGCAACAAGGAATAAGAACGATGTGCTTGGCCTTTTTTTGCAAAGCAAAGCTAATCGCATCATCTGTAGCGGTGTCGCAAGCGTGGAGCGCTGTTACGATTTCTACATTTTCTGGTATGGAATCTAAAGAGCCCGATTCTTTAACTGTCGTATTAATAAAAGACATATCTTTAAAGCCTAATTTTTTTTGTAGAACTTTAGACTTTTCAATTAGCTCGTTACGGGTTTCGATACCGTAAACATGGCCAGCATTTTTTGAATCTTTAAAAAACAAATCATAGATAATAAAACCTAAATAAGATTTACCAGCGCCATGGTCTACTAAATTGATCGACGTGCCTTCTTCGCTCAATTTTTTAAGTAGAGGTTCAATAAAATTATAGAGATGATAGACCTGTTTCAGCTTTCTACGGCTGTCTTGGTTCATCTTGCCGTCTTGCGTGAGTATATGAAGCTCTTTTAAGAGTTCAGCGGATTGGCCTTCTTTGATTTCAGTCATGGGCGGAAATATAACTAGTTTGTTGTCGGTTTGCTAGCTTGATCTATTTTTTCGCAAAGATCTGCGTTGTCCTGTGCAAATTCTGCCTGAGTCATGATTTGGTGATAGGTCATGCGCATCTTTTGTGTATTGCAATTGTTATCGCTAATAATTTTAACTATAGCGGCAGCTTCAGCTTCAGTCATTTTTAAGCCCCACAAGAACTTTACCGACAACCAATTTTTTACATAAGTACAAGTATACTCAGGATTAGGCGGCATATATTTATCAGGAGATTTGTCGCCTTTTTTCATATTTTGAGTGCCGTTAGAGGAAATCAAATGAAACTCAGCTCCTAGGTAGTTCGCGTATAAGCAGCGAGCTCTGAAACTCCATTTGCTAGCACCAGACATATAAGCATTTTTTAAAGGAACAAGGTGATCGATTTGAATATCCTTAGCGTTAGTGAAGGGTTGATCAGTATAAGGATCTTGCCAGTATCCGCCATCAACCACGCAGTGGTTGGTATCCTTAAAAATTACAGTTTTGTCTGAATCTCTAACTAAAACTTTAGCGCGGGTGTTATAGCAAGTGTCGTCATTAGGATCGTTGATCCAGCGTCCGAATTGCTCAAGGCGATTATAATTCGGAATTTCCATGTTTTTAGGGCTGCGTGAATATGTGTGCCAGTTTAAAAGAGAGTAGTAGTTAGCTTGAACTAATTTAACAATACTGTTGAAAGATTTAACGATTGAAATACTGGCTGTGTTGTCTGCTACGAGATCAATGGATACAAAGTTTTTTTCGAGAACTTCATTCTCAGGAGGGACATCAGCAGTGACATCCACCACAGTGGCAAATGCAGAATTAAGACTCAAAGTGTTTATGCATAAAACGAATAATAATATTCTTAAAAAGAGTTTCATGAGCCCCCTATGAACCTTCCAACAGAGACTAATTGTAAAGAAGTGGGTCTTGCAAGAAAATAGATTATGAAGACTTTAAACGGGCATTAATTGCGGATCTATGGTGAAAAAACTAATCGGTATTTGTTTTATAAATTAGAATATTAACTCTAGATTTTTAATGTATAACCTAAATACATAAGTAAAATCAGTGTTTTACGTTAAAATCAAACGATTGATTAACTTTTTGGTGACAGTAACTGAGTTATCAAATACTTTAATGTTCATGTCTTCACCGCCAGATTCTAAATTAGATTCCAAACTCTGCATTATAAAGGCAGCCGCAAGTCTTTTTGCAAAACTAGGTTTAGATAAATGCAGTACTAGAGAGATCGCAAAGCAAGCTGATTCAAATATTTCTCTAATTTCGTATTACTTTGGAGGCAAAGAGGGTCTTTATAAAGAAGTCATGCGCTCTTACGCATTAGAAATTAAGGCCAACGCACAAAGTATTGTAGATGAGATTCACAGCACAGAACTCACTCAAGAAGTTTTTGTAAATGAGCTTGGTAAAATAATTGGAAATATTATAAACACGCGCACCAATAATCCGGAGATGTCGCAAATATTTTCACGAGAGAAGCTAGCGGGAATGCCGCACTCTAAAGAAATTCACAAAGATATATTTTACCCACTAATTCTAAATTTTTATAAATTGATTAACCTTGGCCAAAAAAAAGGTTTTGTTAAGCAAGACATAAATCCGGCGCTTCTATTTATTTTGATGAGCGAAAGCATCTGGGGATTTTACGAAGTAATGGACTGTCAGATTCTATTGAGCCAGGACTGTAATGAAATCGCTAAAGATCCAACTAAATTAAAAGACCAAATATTGAATATATTTTTAACGGGAGTTCTTAAATGAAAAAGGCCGCAATATTAATAATGACAGTAGCTATCAATGTAAATGCCATGACCTTAGATGAATATCTGGGGATTGTAGCGAAGAATAACAAAAAAGTAGGTTCTTATGATATTTCAATCGAAGCATCAAAAGAAAAACAAGAAGCAGGAGATCTGGCTTTATCGCCGATACTAACTGCTGGCTACTCACTAACATCTGATAAATCTTTACCCACAACTTTGGCCGATAAAAGAGATACAACTTATTCGAGTCTTGGTTTATCTAAAAAATTCTCATCAGGTACAACATTGGGAGTAAGTGCTGAAACTAATAAATTCGAATATGATGCTCCAGTAACTCCAGGAAACACGGGTTATTCAAAAGGCGGGCTAGGAGTAAGTTTACAGCAGTCTCTTTGGAAAGACTTCTTCGGTCACGGCATTCGATTAAGACAAGATCGCGAAGCGGCTACTAACAAACTTGAAACTCTTGGTTATGAACTGCAAAAAAGAGCAACATTAATTGAAGTTGAATCTGATTATTGGGACTATGTTGTGGCTGGTGAAGATTTAAAATTAAAACAAGCCAATCTTGATCGCGCCAAAAAATTAGAAAAATGGACTTCGACACGTGTGTACAACGGCATTAGTGACCAATCAGACTTACTGCAGTTAAAAGCATTAGCAGCTAACCGCGAAGTGCAATTGGCTATAGCTCAAGACGAACTTACATTCAGAACTGAAAAAATTAAAGAAAACATGGGGCTGGCAAAAACGGACAGTCTTCCAGCCTTTACTTCTGATTTATTAGATATGCGGCCCTATGTGGCCACTTTAGCACAGAAAAAAGGTGTGGTTAAAATCGATACTTATATCACTTCGCTTGAGGCTGATGTAAAACAAAAAGTTTCTGAAGAAGTTGTAGATAATTTAAGACCTGATTTATCATTGGTAGGTAAATACAATACCAGTTCTTACGATGTTGATCACCAGACTATGACAAATAATATCGGAAAAACAGACCGCCCAATTACTTATGTTGGTTTAAATTTTTCGTGGATGTTTGGTTCAGATGCAAAAAGCTCTCAGTT
Source organism: Pseudobdellovibrio sp. (assembly GCA_040080445.1). Taxonomy (GTDB): domain Bacteria; phylum Bdellovibrionota; class Bdellovibrionia; order Bdellovibrionales; family Bdellovibrionaceae; genus Pseudobdellovibrio. The sequence goes on along the minus strand of JBEBIK010000075.1, from coordinate 3,599 downwards.
ATCTGCGGCAAGAAAAGAAGCCTTGGCAGCCCAATATAGAGCTGAACAAGCTAAAATTAATGGCGAAAATGCATGGGCTGATTTTTTAAGAAAGTATGAGTTAACAAAGCAAAACGTACTCACTCTAGAGAAAGTCGCTCAGTTTCAAAGAGATCGTTCTAAGCAAGAGCAAATTAAATTTTCAAAAGGCCGTACAATTACACTTAATGTGGTAACTGCAGAAACAGATTCTGCAGAAGCTGACGTTATTTATTTAAGAGCAAAATCTGGTTTAAGAAAATTAGAAGCAACGACGCAATTATATATTTCGACGGCGGAGTAAGATATGAATTTAGCGGAATTATCAATTAAAAGACCGATTTTTATTACATGCTTAGTAGTCTTCATGATGATTCTAGGTTTGATTTCTTACAAAAAAATGCCTGTGGATCAGTTTCCAGATGTAACTTTTCCTATCGTATTTGCTGAGATTTTATACCCAGGAGCTTCTCCTATAGATGTAGAACGTCAAATTTCGAAAGTTATTGAAGATGAAGTTTCTAGTCTTCCTGGCATTGAAACAGTTTCTTCAAACAATTATGATTCAGTTGCGATTATTGTTATTAAATTCAGACTTGGCGTAGACATTAAAGAAGCCGAACAGCAAGTTCGTAACCGTATTTCAAATGTAAGAAATAAGCTTCCAAAAGATGCTAAAGAGCCAACAATTAGAAGATTTGACCCCGCAGATCAGCCAATATTAACCATTGCACTAAATTCCAAGTTAAATCCAGCAGAATTGTACGATGTAGCTAACGAACAAGTAAAACCATTACTTGAACGCGTTCAAGACGTGGGCTTAGTTCGTATTGTGGGCGGTCAGAAAAAAGAAATTCAAGTCATCGTAGATAAAAACAAGTTACATGATCGCAGGTTGTCGATGTTGCAAGTTTCGCAAAAAATCGAAAGCACATCTAAAGATATTCCAATCGGAAAATATGAGAGTGCATCTAGCGAAACGGTACTTCGTACAGTAGGTGAATTTGGAGATTTAAATCAGTTGCGCGATGTGGCTGTTAACTTTGTAGGTTCTGATAGATCAGTTAAGCTCTCAGAAATTGCTACTATTAAGGAGAGTCTTGAAAAAGCAAAACGCTTCTCTTCGATCAACGGAGAAAACGCATTATTTTTGCAGGCATACAAACAATCAGGTGCCAATACAGTAGCCGTTTCGGATCGACTAAAAAAGCAAATTGAAACTGTAAATTCAATTTTAACCGAGAAAAAAATTGATGTTAAAGCTGTTCTTGTCCGCGATTCTTCAGTGCCTATTCGATTGAACGTGCAAGATGTATCTGAAAGTATTTTTCTTGGCATTATTTTATGTATTATAGTTGTATTTTTCTTCTTAGGCTCTGTTCGTTCAACATTTATTACTGGTCTTGCACTTCCTAATTCATTATTAGGAGGTTTTGTAATTATGTATGCTATGGGGTTTTCAATTAATATTATGACACTGATAGCATTGTCACTGGCAGTTGGATTACTTATTGATGACGCCATAGTTGTTCGAGAAAATATCTTTAGACATCTTGAAATGGGTAAGCATCCAATTCAGGCGGCACTTGAGGGTACTAAAGAAGTTTCTTTAGCGGTTATTGCTACGACTCTTGTTGTTATAGCTGTATTTGGACCAATTGCCTTTGTGCCTGGAATTGTGGGGCAGTTCTTTAAACAGTTCGGACTTACAGTTGTATTTACTATGTTAATTTCGTTATTTGATGCCTTTACTGTGGCGCCTATGTTGTCGGCTTACTTAGCAACTAAAGACGAACATAAAAAGGGAACTGGTATTGTTGGGAGAATGCTCGCCAAATTTGATAGCTTTCAAACTTCCTTAGAAGATAAATATGAAAAGATTCTCAGATGGACCGTTGTAAATCGTAAAAAAGTATTAGGGGCTGCTTTAGTGATATTTGTGTTGTCGATGCTATCGAGTAAGTACATTTCTAAAACTTTTTTACCAGCCAATGATTTAGGAGAATTCTCTGTTTCTGTAGAATTGCCAGTAGGTACGTCAATTGAAGGTACACACGAATTTGCAAAGAAAATCGAATCAACTATTAAGACGTTACCTGAGGTTGAATTGGTGGCCATGACCGTAGGCTCAAATACTTATGAGTCGAATAAGGCCGATTTTTACGTCCATTTATTTGATAAGAAAAAACGCAAAGGTTTAACAACAACGGATGTTAAAACAAAGTTACGAAAAGAATTTGAGCAGTTTAAAAACCAAGCTATTATCGCCGTTACTGAAGTTGATATAAGCGGCGGTGGTCAAAAGCCACTTAATTTGTATTTGGTCGGAGATAATTTGGATGAGTTATCTAAATATGCCTTAGACCTACAGAAAAAAATTGCAGCTATACCTGGTTTAATCGATGTTGATACTAACTTCAGAGCTGGTAGTCCAGAGTATCATGTTGTTTTTGATCGCGACAAATCCGAAGCTCTTGGAGTTTCTACAGTGAATGCAGGAGCTGAGCTTAGAAACAGAACTGAAGGATCAGTTCCAGCAGTTTTTAGACAAAATGGTGTAGATTATGACATTCGTGTTATGTTCTCTGAGGCCGAAAAAGATTTAACAAAAAACTTTATGACGACCTATGTACCAAATCAAAATATGAATATGGTTCCGCTATCTAGAGTTGCTTCAGCCGAAAGAAAAGTCGGATACTCACAAATCAATCGCCAAAACAAAGGTCGCTTCATTGCAATCACAGCAAACTTAGGGCCCAAGGGGCAACTAGGTGATGCAACAACTCAAATTGTAAAAATGATTGAGACAGATAAGCCACCGGTCGGTGTCACATATAAATTTGAAGGTCAGGCTCAAGATTTTATTGATTTAATTCAAAACATGTCGATTGCCATGGGGTTAGGTGTTTTACTCATTTATCTAGTGCTAGCATCTCTGTATGAAAGTTTTATTACGCCATTTGCTATCTTGTTAGCATTGCCTCTTGCTATTTCTGGTGCTTTCGGAGGGTTATTAATTTTTGACAAATCGATCGATATTTTTTCAATTATTGGATTGATTTTGTTGATGGGTGTGGTTGCCAAAAATTCAATTTTATTAGTCGATTACACCACTCATTTATTAAAAGAAGGTATGGAGATGAATGAGGCATTAGTAAAGGCATGCCGAACTCGTCTTCGCCCAATTTTAATGACCTCTTTAGCGTTGATCGCGGGAACTTTACCAATAGCAATTGGTATGACCGCTTTAGGTACGCAAAGACAATCAATGGGTGTTGCTATTATTGGTGGTATCCTGAGTTCTACTGTTCTTACACTTGTAGTTGTTCCTGCAGCTTTTGGTTATATCGAAAGATTCAGAGTTTGGTCTGGAGCTAAGGTTCAAAAATTAAGAGGAGCGCAGGCTTAATTGAAAACAGTTGAAAAAACAGATTTAAAGTCTTCTTCTCTTGCTAAGAAAATTTTAAAACTAGCTAAACCTGAAGCCAAAACATTAGTAATTGCCAGTTTATTTTTGGCTATTGCTAGTGTTTGTCAGCTAGCATACCCGCAAGTTATCAGAAATATGGTAGACCTAGCTC
>JBEBIK010000440.1:0-1855 GCA_040080445.1 Pseudobdellovibrio sp. | reverse complement strand
TGTATAAGAGACAGGAAAGAGGCTACGAATAAACTGAATGAAATTTCAGGATCTATTTTTCAAAATCAAAACCGCAGACAAGAAGCTCGTCTTAATTTGCGATGGGCAGAAATCTATTATTTAAAAAACGAACCTAACACCTGTCTTCATTACATAAGATCTGGCCGCCGCTGTCTTGAATTTGTGGATCACACCTATGAAATTCAATTTTTAGGGCTAGAAAAAAAGGTTTACGAACAACTTCTGCAGCAGTCGTCTCCACAAACGATTGTTGATCGATTGAATGAGCTCAGCATTAAATTCAATAACATTAAAAATAATAATATCTTGGCCCGAGATGCTAATTTTAAAAATATAAAATTTCAATCTTCAGATGACGAAATTCACCATTTACTCGAAAAAGCTGGGCAAAATGCTAAAGCCGCTCGAAATATAATTCTCGACACTTCTTATCTTACTTGGCTCTATAGATTTTTTGATCTTGAAAAAGGCGAAAAATATATTTTACTTAATTTAGAACCTAAGAGCATAACCTATCTCACAACCGAGGGTATTTTTCATGTGCCTTCTGAACTTTCAACTCTAAATTATAAGATATTAACAAAGCTCTCTAAAGGCTACACAACTAAAGAAGAACTGGTGCAATCAGTTTGGGGCTATACATACGATCCTTTACGTCACGATTCCTTGATTTATTCGACATTTTCTAATATCCGAAAAATACTCAAGCACGACAACCGCTTGATTGAAACTTCTGAAATGGGTTATACGCTCAATGCTAAAGTAATTAATTTACTACAAATCTCAAAACAAGATGATAACTCTAGAGCACAAACCCCAATTCAAAACACCCCAAACTCGGTGAACTTGAGTGTATGGCTTAACTCTGGGCTCAACTCTCGCCAAATCCAAATTATGCAGTATCTGGATAGCCAGCAGTTTATTTCGGTAAAAGCCGTGATTAAGCTTTTTTCGACCTCTGAAATAACTGCCAACCGCGATTTAAGAACTTTGTTTCAAAAAAAACTTGTGCTAAGAGTAGGACAAGGTAGAGCTACTCAGTACATAAAAGCAGGAAACTTATGAAAATTTTAATTACAATTTCAGTTTTATTATTAGGTCAAATTACTATTGCGAGTACTGCGGCTTACGAAGTACCTACTTCACAGAACGAACTCAAAGCTTCATCTGTTTTTAAAATTGAAGAAATCAGCATTAAAAGAAATATAGACAACACAACAACCATAAAATATGTCGTGCCTGAAGAGTTAACAGGCCTACGTAATGAACTCGATTTTACAGGCAATTTGAGCTCTGGTTCTGGCGATCTTACCTCTGATCAAGGCTATATGAAATGCCTCTCTAACAGAAAAAAAATGATGTGCACTGTAACTTACCAAAATTTAGATTTTGATTCAGGCCTTGCCCTACAAAAGATGTCTAATAAATTTAAAGATGAAGAGCTTAACAACAGACTCACTGTTCAAGAAAAATTCTCTACTGACCCAGTGGGCATCATACATATTCGCTTAAATCGCTAATTGTCTAAGACTATGACATGTAATATTTTCTGTCTCAAAGTTAGACAGCTTAAAACCTATATATTACATCTTATAGCGGAATTGATCCTGCAAACCTCATTGTTGGTAAGCAACCCAACAGCGAGGTTTTATGAAAATCGATACGCATTTAATCAAAAGAAGTGTTCTCTCGTTAGCGCTAGCTTTCTCAGTTATTAGCGCTATTCCAGCAGATCATGCAGAGGCGGCTCGCAGTTGCCGTGTCGTCGTTGAGGGCGAAACTGCGCTCATGAAAATTCGTGGTTCTGATAAACTTAATGTTAAAGGCGCTACCT
>JBEBIK010000439.1:0-1860 GCA_040080445.1 Pseudobdellovibrio sp. | reverse complement strand
GAGAAGTAGCCATAAGTAACATGGGTTTATTTTGAAATAATTTTCCATCAATACGTGAAGACCAGTCTAAAATATTTTTAAAAGCCACGCTGTAAGAGCCATTGTGTTCGGCTAATGAAATCACTAAAAAATCGGCGGCTTTAATGCGTTCAAGAAAGAGCTTAGCTTTTTCTTGGGCACCAATTTTAGCTTCAATATCCACACTGAACATAGGCATTTCAAAATCGTTAAGATCTAACAGGTCAACGCTAGTTGATTGATTTTGAACTGCTACTTCCAGCAAAGGCTAATAATTTCATGTGGTCTCAAATCTGTAGGTATTTGTTGTTAAATCTTAAATGGTGGCTCGGGTCGGACTCGAACCGACACGCCCTTGCGGACACAAGATTTTGAGTCTAGTAAGTCTACCAATTTCATCACCGAGCCACTTAAGTAAAAACTGAAAGCTAATATAAATATAGCAAGCGCTTGTATTCAAGAAATTTTTTCAATAAGGTCCCTAAGATTTCAATATAGGGCCTAACTCATTGCCTATTGCACTCATTTGTGGCACTTAGATGCTTCAAATTTCAATCATGGTTATGGAGACATAATGAAGCAATTATTAGCTTTTTTAGTATTAGGTTTAAGTTTTAATGTTTTCGCAGCTGATACAGTCGCAACAAATCAACCAGAACAAGTAGTGCTATTTGACCGTACTAATGGCGCAAAGCCAGATGCTGAAGTGAAGCCTAAAGCTGAAACTGTAGCAGCTCCCAAAGCTAAAATAATTGCTAAAAAGAAAAAAGCTGCGGCATCAACTCCAGCCGCAACTCCTCTACAAAATGTTATTGAAAAAGACACTCAAAAAGATTTATCTGTAGATGGCAAAAGCCGTTTTAATAATGCTGGCGAAGCTGTTGTGATCGTGCCGGTAGCAAAGCCTGGGCATATTTCGGGTGTAACAGCTTCTGGTGAAGTGGTGATGATTCCAACTGCAGCTGCTAACCAAGTGGCTACGATGGCCCCTGTGGAGCCGCCAGTGGCTGCACCGGCTCCAGCTCCAGTTGCGGAAACTGCAGCTGTTAATCCAGCAGATGATTCTAAAATTGAAGCTGAGGTTAACGCAGCTAATGCTGCAGGCGAAAACACAACAACAATTACTAATCAAAAAACAGCAAAATCAAAAATGTATGTAGCGGGTGTTTTAGGTGTTGGATCTTACCCTGAAGTTTCAAATGTTAACGAAGGTTACGCCTTATCGTTAGCTGCGGGTTACAATTTTGATGAGCGCATTTCAGCTGAAGCAGGAATCACTTTAGGCCAATATAAAATGGATGTAAAAAATCAATTTATTATTAATCGTCGAGACGACTATGATGTAAATCAGTATGGTGCGTTTTTAGGTGCTAAAATTGAACTTGATCAACTATTTGATATTCAGTTAACTCCAAATGTAGGTGCTCTTGTGGCCTATTCTTATCGTCAGTACAGTTTGACGAATTACAACACGGGTTCTAATTCGAATACGACCGGAAGCTCTAATGCGTGGGACGCTGGTTTGAGTGCAGGTCTTGATTATGTATTAGATGCTGGGTATGCAATTGGCGCAGATTTAAAATATATGTTTAACATTTCAAATTCGGTTAACTCGACTTATATCAACCCAACTTATGGCTACACCGGTTCTAAATTAGAAAATTTGCAGTATTATACTTTAGGACTTAGTGCTAAAGTTAACTTCTAGTGGTAAATATTTTAATTAAATTTCTTTTAATTTTTTTTTCATTCAGTTCTTTACTAAGAGCTGAAACTTCTGTTGTTAACGAGGTTTTATTCTCAGTAGCCGGTAAGTCTGCAACCACTCGAGATCGTCTGTTG
>JBEBIK010000074.1:0-8619 GCA_040080445.1 Pseudobdellovibrio sp. | reverse complement strand
ATAGCTTTTTTTGGTGGAGACCCAGATAATTTTAATTTTCCGCGCTTTGACTTAGATGTATCGTTCTTGCGTGTTTATGAAAATGATAAACCTTTGCAAACTAAAGACTTTTTTAAGTGGTCTGAAAAAGGCGCTCAAGAAAACGAATTGAGTTTTGTTATAGGTAACCCTGGTAACACATCACGTTTGTTAACGGTAACTGAATTAGAATTTGTGCGCGATCACGGTCTGGTAGATAGTTTGCTGTACATGTCTGAATTACGTGGGCTCTTAACTGAATTTCAAAACCGTGGAGCCGAGCAAAAACGTATTTCGAATGGACGTTTGTTTGGTATTGAAAATGGTTTAAAAGCCATAAAAGGTCGTCACGCGGCACTTTTAGAGCCAGCTTTATTTAATAAACGTATAGCTGAAGAAAAAAACTTACGAGCTAAAGTAAATGCAAATGCTAAGTTAAAAAAACTTTACGGCAGCGCATGGAGCGATATCGATAGCGCCTATGTCGATTACAAAAATATGTATAAAGAGTACGGCAGTATTGAGCAAAATAATTTAGGCTCACGTTTATTTGGAGTAGCTAAAACTTTAGTACGCGCAGCAGAAGAATTGCCTAAGCAAAACGAAATGCGTTACAAAGAGTTTACAGACTCGCAAATGCCTCAGGTTAAGCAGCGCTTGTTTAGTTCTGCGCCTATTAATGATGAGTTTGAAATTGCGATGATTACATTTAATTTAACTAAAATGCGTGAAGAACTAGGGGCGGACCATGCCTTTGTTAAAACTTTATTTGGTAAAAAATCTCCAGTAGAAATTGCTAATGAGTTAGTAAAATCGACCAAACTTAAAGAAGTTAAAACTCGCGAAAGTTATTTTGCAGATGGCAAGGCGGCCATTGCAAAGTCAAAAGACGCAATGATTTTATTTGCTTTAGCATTTGACCCAGAGGCTCGCAAACTTCGTAAATATTATGAAGAAAACATAGAATCTAAACTTAAAAAAGCCGACGAAAAAGTAGCGCAAGCACAGTTTGCTGTTTATGGTTCTAGTACTTATCCTGACGCCACTTTCTCGATGCGTATTTCTTACGGAGCTGTTAAAGGTTATCAGCAAAAAGATAAATGGATTAAACCCTTAACCACAATTGAAGGCGCGTTTGAGCGCCACACGGGGAGCGAGCCATTTGCACTTCCTGAGTCTTGGTTAAATGCTAAATCGAAGATGAATTTGCAAACGCCATTTAACTTTGCTAGCACTAACGATATTATTGGCGGTAATTCTGGCTCTCCCGTAATTAATAAAAACGCAGAAGTAATTGGTTTAATATTTGACGGCAATATTCAGTCTCTAGGCGGCGATTATGGTTATGACGGAAAACAAAACCGCGCGGTTTCGGTTCACAGTGCAGCTTTAATTGAAGCGCTCAAAAGTGTTTATGGTGCTAGTCGCATTGTTGATGAGCTAAAATCAAAATGATTTAAAGGACCAAATATTTATCTTTATCATATATTAAATATGATTGGAATCTGAACCGCTTCGAAAACTTTTAGTATTACGATCAGCTCTCATACTTGACGAAAGGCTTACAAACAATCATGCTTAAAACCAGTTTTTGCTAAAAAATTTAAAATATTATAAAAACGGAGAAATAAATGTCAGAGACCTACTACAACCCAAAAGATCTCGCAAAATTTTCGGAAATTACTGAATTTCAACCTGATTTAGCCAAAAAATTTTTTGATTACTATGGAGATACTTTTAAAGAAGGCGCATTAACAGCTCGCGAAAAATCTTTGATCGCTTTGGCAGTATCCCATGCTGTGCAATGCCCTTATTGCATTGATGCCTATACTGCTGATACTCTTCAAAAAGGCTGCAATGAAAAACAAATGATGGAAGCCGTGCATGTAGCTGCTGCTATTCGCGGAGGTGCAACCTTAGTACATAGCGTTCAAATGATGAATAAAGCAAAAAAATTAGGAATGTAATGTGACACCAACTCAATCTTTGGCCTTCAGGCAAGCGCCCTTAGCATCGGCTAGTATGCAGTTGCAGCAATTGAGTGCTTTTTCTGAGAGAATTAAAAATCTAGAAAATTTTAATGTTAAATTAAAAGATACAGGTTTGTATCCGCTAACGCCTACAAAACTAGAAATTTTTCAAATCAATATTGGCAAAATGTGCAATCAAGTTTGTAAACATTGTCATGTAGACGCTGGGCCAGACCGCAAAGAAATTATGACTCGTGAAACCTTGGAGCATATATTAAAAATTTTAACGGTGAGCACATCTCATACAGTTGATATTACGGGCGGCGCTCCTGAAATGAATCCAAATTTTAGATGGTTTGTTACTGAATTAACTAAGCTGAACAAAAAAGTTATCGTTCGTTGTAATTTAACCATCATATTAGCTAACAAAAGCTATAACGATTTACCAGAATTTTTTAAAGCTAACAAAGTTCATGTGGTTTCTTCTTTGCCTTACTACGATTCAGGCAAAACGGACCGTCAGCGTGGTGACGGTGTATTTGATAAAAGTATCGAAGCTCTGAAAATGCTAAACCAAGTGGGCTACGGAATTGAAGGAACAGGTTTGAAGCTCGATTTAGTGTACAATCCATCAGGTGCATTTTTGCCAGGTGATCAGCAACAACTTGAGCGAGATTTTAAGCAACAATTAAAAAGATTATTCGGTATTGAATTTAACCAGTTATTCGCTATTACTAATATGCCTATTTCGCGCTTTTTAGAATACTTAATTGAAAGCGGTAACTATGAAGACTATATGGAAAAGCTTGTACAATCTTACAACCCTTCGGCAGCAGCAGGAGTTATGTGCCGTAATACGATTTCAGTTGGCTGGGACGGAAAATTATTCGATTGCGATTTTAATCAAATGTTAGGATTACCTGTTAAATCAAAAGAGGTGAAACACCTTTCAGATTATTCAGAAGAGCCCTTATTAAACAGAACCATTGCAACTCACCAGCATTGTTACGGATGCACAGCAGGTGCAGGTTCAAGCTGCGGTGGAACTACGGCCTAGCTTATGCACGATGACAGACCTTTATTATCGATCGTCGTACCGGATGCCTTTATTTACTGCGCTCCTCTATTACAAAAGAGTCTTTTAGAAATACAAAAAAATACCCAAGTCGAAGTTATTTTTATTGCTAAAGAAGAAGCGATGACTCGGGCCGAACGGCTTAATAAAGGATTTTTTCAAACAAAAGCCCAGATTATACTTTTTCATCATCCGCGAAGCTGGTTAAGTGCTGATGCTTTTTCTTTGCTATTAAAACTTTCGCAAAATAAACCTATTTGGGGTGGCTTCACACATCAGTTTGACATATCTCACCCATTATTAAAATTCACATCTTGGTATTCAAACTTTATTCGCGGGCGTCGAGGAATTTTGTATTTAGACCACTGTATTTATTTTCATCGGTCCCTTTGGACCCAAGATATTTTGCCAGTGGCTATTTTTGAAGACACTATTTTAAGTAAAAATTTTCTTAAGCAAATGCCGCCCATTATACAAAAACCAATTAGTTATACTTCAGCGATACGTTTTGTTAAAAACGGAATTTGGCGACAAGCCGTTATGAACCAGTTTTTGAAAGTAGCATTTTATTTTAAGTTGCCGCAAGATAAAATGAACACTATCTACGAAAAAGGATTGGGACTTAATGATCCAAAAAAATAATTATTTTTTAAACTGCTCAATAGTTTCTTTTGAAATTAAATGAATGACTTGAGTCAAAAGCTCAGCAAGCTTTAGGGCTTCAGTTGCATAATCTGCAGTTACAGGTTTCATATAAGCTAAAAAGCCAATGGCCACGTTTTCGTGTCCGCCAGAGTTGTTAATTTCGCGGTGGGTTTCAATTTTTGAAGCTGCTGCGGCCTCGCCACCATCAATTAGAATTTTTGCAAACGGGTCTTCTTCTAAATAAGAAGTACGTTCAAAAATATCGACCACCATACTAAATGCTAATAAGTTCTTTTTAGCAATTAAATGAAAGAGCTCCATTAGCACTAAAGTTGAATCCATAACTTTAACTTCTTTTGCATCTGTTCCTAAGTTACTTAAAGCCTTTTCTAATATTTTATCGTGGCCACTTTCGGCTTGCATAAATTCTTCGATAGCTTCAGTCGCATTTTGTGCAAGTGGTAGAGCTGCAGAAAGCACCTGTTCACACTTTTCAGTAATGTAGTGATTTTGGCGCATAACTAAAGCTGAAGCTTTCTTAAACTCAGAGCTACCTTTACTTAATGTCTTCATGTGCTCAAACATTTGGGCAGTTTGATTATTTTCAAGATCATTTAGTAAATGAAAACGACGAGCAATCGAAAACAGAGATTCAGGATCATATCCGCCTTCGGCTTGGCTAAAAGCTAATGAAGCTTCGGCGTCCCATGTCCATTCCGTAGCTAACGATTTTAAGCTTACAAGTCTTGTGGCTTGCTGATGCTCACTATTTTCAGTGATGTGAGCCAAAGTTTCTGTTGGCGAATTTAAGTTTAGAGTTTTGCCAAAGATGTCGTGTAGATCGCTTCCGAAAATATGTGGACGAGGTAAAATGTATGCAAAAGGGTAAGAAGCAAATGAAGATAATAACCAGTTCAGATCTTCGAGATCTGAAGCAGCAATTGTCTTGTCGGATATTTTTTTAGTGATTTGTTCAGCGCGAGATATATCGTTTGCGTTTACATCAAACTGAAATTTAAGCCATGGAGTGGCTAAAGTAAATTTCGAGCTAGCACCCTCCCTCAAAGCAATGAGTTCATCGTAAGGCCAGAATTTTCTTTGAGGGATTTGATTCATAAAAAATTATAACTGTACTACGCCTGGAGGCATACATGCGCCAATAGCGATATTGTTATAAGTACGGATAGCTGATTGGCCTTCAGCACAACCATTAGCTAATAATTCTTTTTTCTGAACTTTGTTGTTTCGTGCAGAATCACAACTCGCTAAAGTTACAGAACCATCATTGTCTGTGTAGGTCTTTAAACAGATAGTTTTAAGTACTGGTTTAGGTGCATTAGGATCTGGTGGGCGAGGCATAGCTACAGCTAAATTAGCTGAAGTCATCAATGCGATAGCTGCGATTGTTTTTTTCATAAATTCTCCTAAGAATTTGGTTTGTTATTCAATTGCGAGCAACATACCAGAGCTTGTTTTGTAATAACAGAAATTAAGAATTGGATTTAAATCTCAGAGAATAAGTTTAGGACTGTCTAGAGTTTAGACGATTTTATACAATTATTTTTGTCGGAATACCGATTTAAGAGATCTTTAAAGTATCCATGATAAATAGGCGAGTTAAAACGCTTTAGGCTATAAGAGCCTTTAATAGGTAGAAATTTTGCTGCATCTGTAAAATAAAAGCGAAGGCGAGGGTCTTTGCGGTTTCCATCCCACTTAGAAACTTGGCTCATCCAATCTTTAATACTCAGTAATTCATTTCCGGTTAGGTTGTCGATCACCCACCAGTCGCTATTAACATCTTGAAAGGCTGTAGCCATGTGGTAATCCCATCCCACATTGTCGCGATAAAGACCACCCATAGCAAAAATCTTAGTAATATTTTTATCTAAAACTCCTGCTTTTAATAATTCAAAGTGAACGTAAGCTGCTCGACCAAAACAATAACCCACTTCTTGGTTGGTGTTGTACTTATCTGCAGCGCTATCGCCGACTACAGGGTGATTACTGATGGAAAGCAGAATGGGTTCAGCTTGTTTTTTAGTTAGAGCTCCAGAAGTTGAAGCGTGTTCTTTAAGAAAATTTTCGAGAGCTGAAATATTTTTTTCTTGAATATTTTTTGAAATTTTAACTTCGCTATCATAAATTTTAAATAGATCAGAATCTTTTGTGATATTGCTTTTTTGTGTGACTGAATGCAGCGAAATACATTCCGCATGGGCTAGTGCCGAAGCAATCAGTAAGCTTACTAAAATGAAATAGCTTAGGCTGTAGAATTTCAAACTAATCTTTTACGCAGTAATAAAGAAATTCAGTGGCATTTACTTCCCATGGCTGCCTCACGGGCGTAGGATTACGAAGCATTGGAGCAAACACCATTCCGTTAGGCAAGGCCCAAACTTGATCGTTAAGGCTCACGCCGCCAGACCAATCACCATAGGTATTTAAAATTTCAAGTTCAAACTCATTAGGTAAACGAGCCTCTAGAGTTTCGCAGGCTTGGATAGCGATTTTAACTGAAGGAGTGCGGTCAACTGAGCCATTCATGCCGCCAACGAGTTTTAATATTTTTTTGCCAACTTTAATTTCAGAAGGAAATTGAGTGCGCTGAAACTCTTCAAATATTTTTGAAGCTATTTGGCTCATCACCACGCTGGGTTGCCCTTGGCCTAAGTAAGATTTAACATCGCCATTGCTGCCTACTAAATGAATTGTAACTTGTATGTCTCCAGCACAGTTTGGAGCAAATGCGTAAGTGCCGTAAGCTATATAATCTAATTTACTTACGAGTTTAGCATCGAGATATCCATCGCGTTGCCCTTGGCTTGCAGCACGAACAATACTTAGAACATCGTTAACTTGGTTAAAACTGATTTTTTGAACACGTGGACGTAGGTTTCTGTAGTAGTCGCTGATGTATGCTTTAAGTGTCGATTCTAAAGTAACATCTAAATACTGGTGCTGAGTGGCTAAAGCTAAGTTCAGGTCATACATTTGGTTAAAGGTAGTAAGCATCGGAAGCGCTTCTTTACCCTTAGCTCCGCCTTGCATTAACTGCGAAGCCAATTGAACCATCTTAGACATATATTCTGATCTGGTTTGTCCATAGGCATCTTTGTAGCGGCATAAGTCGGCGCCACGTACAAAAGGAATTGTAGGCCAAATGTTAACTCGGTCTGCAGCTTGGCTGAGTGTTGGTAAGGTCGCTACAAATAATAAAATAAATTTTAGAGCTTGGCGCATGCGAAATCCTTTTGTATTTAATAAGGGCTATAGCAAGGCCTATTCCTGCTTTAAAGCATTTAATAAGACTTAGTCTAATTTTTTATGTAATAAACTCGGGATCGTTCAATAAATAGACAAAATTAATAAGGGCGAATATGACGAGATAGCTAAAATCTATAAATTAATGCCTCTTGATAATTTTAGGACTATTCTTGTTTTATAAACAGGAGCTTACTAAAATGATAAAAGTAAGAAAATCAGCCGATAGAGGGCACGCAAACCACGGATGGCTCGAAGCTAGTCATACATTTTCATTTGCCGATTACCGCGACCCAGCTCACATAGGGTTTTCGGTTTTAAGAGTTATTAATGAAGATCGTATAGTTGGTGGCGCGGGCTTTCCCACTCATGGCCATCAAAATATGGAGATCATTACGTATATCGTTGAAGGTGCTTTAGAGCACAAAGATAGTATGGGTAATGCCGCAGTTATTAAGCCAGGAGAAGTGCAGCGCATGAGTGCGGGCACTGGCGTAAGGCATTCAGAGTTTAACAGCCTAAAAGATAAAAAAACACACTTGTTACAAATTTGGATTATGCCGGATAAAGACGGATATCCACCAAGTTATGAACAAAAAGATTTTTCTCAAAAGTTAGCAAAAAATGAATTTTGTTTGGTGGCTTCAAATACGGGCCGCGATGGTTCTGTAAGTCTTAGCCAAGACATGGATATGTATGCCGTTAAATCTGCAGAAGCTGGTGAAAAGATTTTAAATACTCAAGAAAATCGTTTTTACTGGCTGCAAATCGTAAGTGGCGTCGTTAAGTTTAATGATGTGACTGTAGGTATTGGAGATGGCGTGAGCGCAAGTATGCTGACGCGTATTCATTTAAAGTGGCAAGCGGGTTCAGAGTTTATTTTGTTTGATTTGCCTTGAGATTTTTTTACAAGTAGTCTTAATTTATGTTTAAGACTTTATCTAAATTTTTTGTAGCCATTATTATCTTTTTAGTATTTTTAGAGACTTTATTGCATATAACTGGTGTTTACTATATCTCTGAGCAAGATACTGTAAATCAAATTCTTCCAATAGACTCAGAAAAAATTAAAATTCTAACTGTAGGTGATTCTACAACCGACGAAAGCTTTGCTGTTGAAAGCGGAGTTGTTTCATGGCCAACACAATTGCAGGCAAGTCTCAACAATGCTGGCTACAAAGTTAAGATATATAACAAAGCAATTTCAGGCAATAACAGCTATTTTATAGTTGGACAAATTGAAGACCATATCGAAAAATATAATCCAAAAATTGTTATAGCTATGATGGGAGCCAATGATTCACCAAGCATTGGAGTTTATCAGTCAGTTTGGTTTGATAAAATTAAAGTTTTAAAATTAATTAAAAATTATCAAAAATTTTTTTTAAAAAAGTATAAAGATCGAGCCTTACGAGATTTTGTTAATAAAAATGAAGATATAATCAATAAAACTCATGCTGAAATAGTAATGAAAGATTTAAGTTTAAAAGACATTAACGAACTGATTAACACTCAGTCACGTGACGAAACTGAATTATTTTATTTTAAAGTAGCACTTATCGAAAAACTTCTTTTTTCTTCTGAGCAAATACAAATAAAAAAAAACAATCTGCTAGAATTAATAAATGAAACTAACCAATCTAAAAT
>JBEBIK010000438.1:0-1870 GCA_040080445.1 Pseudobdellovibrio sp. | reverse complement strand
GTATTGCAGTAAAGTGTGATCAGCCAAAATGATCTTTGTATTATTTTGTGCAGGAGTTCTTGTTGTTTCTATTTTATGAGAAAGTGCTTTTTTGAAGCGTTCTGATGAGTTTTGAAAATTTGCTGCTGCGGAAACTTCTTCAGACAATGTATTTTCATTTTTTTTAGAAGCAATTGAGCGATTTAAAGACGAATCGGCAATAGTAGATTTTACAGAATTTTTTTCTTTAACATAAATTTTTTCAAATTCGCTATTGTATTTGTAAAAAGTAACGAAAAGCAAAAGTATGCCAAACAAGACGATCCAATTTTCTGAAAAGTTCTGCTTAAATTCCATTCTCATCTTTCGTTAATTCTAACAAATACTTATCAGCATCTACAGACGTAAATTTGAGTCTAGAAAGAGAGAACGTAAAGAATATGGAAGCCTATTTGATTAGATACGACTAAGGTCTGAAACCAAAACGTTTTATTATGAGATTTTAAGTGATTATTATTTTAAAGCAGCCCAATCTTCGCGCTGAATTTTGAGGGAGTTTCCCTCTTTGAGTAAATAAAGAGTTTTAATACCCACATCTTTATGCTGATCTGATTCGTAGCTTTGCACGAATTGAACGATGTATTGTTTGCGGGTTTGTAAAATATTAGGTTCAGAAACTGAAACTTTTACGTAAGTATAACGATCTTTGAGTTTTTGTTTATGCGCAAGCCACGTAGTTTTATTAAATGGAGGAGACGAGAAGCGGTCAGAGTAATTATTTATGTAGGCTTCTAGATCTTGTTTTTCCCAAGTGCTTCTCCACTGGTCAGTCCAGCTTGTTGCAAAAGCTTTTTCTTTATCGTATTCGGCTTTACTGACCCAATCAACTTCGTTGTCGATAACTAAAAATGTTTTATTTAATAAAATAGAAGATTCAATTTTCTTAATATCATCGTTTCTTAAAACAACACAACCTCTTGAGCCACGAGTCAGCGGAACTTTATCAGGAACTGAGTGGAGCCAAATTCCAGAACCCGTTTTGTTTTCATACTTATCGAAGTAATTAGGGTAGTTTGTGGTAAAAGCCATTGAGCCGTAAGTATCAAATGGAATTTCTGGCGGCATTTTCTTTTGCTGTAAAATGTAAATACCTTCAGGAGTGCGACGATCGTCACGTTTCTTTTTTTCGCCAGTCTTTTTACCGATGTCGATGCTGTATTGAACTTTTACAGTTCCTTTAGATAAACTTTCGGCATCCATCAGGCTCAATTGGCGTTTAGCTTTATCGGCCAAAAGAGCATTAGTAGCAATTCTTTCGTCGCTCGATAGATTGATGATTTGAATTGGATATTTAACAGGTTCTTCGGCATGGCTAAGTACGCCAGTCGTAAAGATAAATAAAAACGATAAAAAGTTATACAAAAAAATCATCATAGCCGATTTAAATAAAGTAATATCTAGAAGCTTATTTGTACATTGAATTTCGCTTAGGCGTAGTCTTTTTGAAAATGCGCAATTCAGGCGTATTAATTTGAGAATCGGTCCTATAGCACTAAAGGCTAGTCAGCTTGTGGCCGATTGTTTTAATATGAATGAAATACTCAAAAAACTGATAGTGGCTGTATTGCTTACATTTAATGTATCTGTGTTAGGTTTAGGCTCTTACTGGGTCTATATCTCAACCATAGGATATGATTACCCTAAAGTAACCGAATCGGCGCTTCGCGAGCCTGCCAGTCTTAAAGACAAATTTGGTCAAGCTCCTATGATCTATACGATGGACAAATTCGTTGTGAACTTGTCAGGTATGCCGAAAAGAACAATTCGTTTGCAAGTTAATCTAGATATGATTAGTCCAGTAGCATTTCAAGAGATTATGGATTTCGATAAT
>JBEBIK010000437.1:0-1874 GCA_040080445.1 Pseudobdellovibrio sp. | reverse complement strand
CAGCACCCACCTCTCCGCATTGAAAAATGGTATATATCAGCTGAACGATGCCTAAACTAATAGGCGAAGGACTAAAGTGCCATACCGTTTTTACCAAATCAAGGCGCGACTTAACACAACTCTTGATTTTAGACCCTATTTTATGTAGAAAAGTCTTTCGCGATTAAAACACCATGTGCAACCGTAGTTCAGCTGGATAGAATACAACACTACGAATGTTGGGGTCCCAGGTTCGAATCCTGGCGGTTGCACCATTTTTAAGCTTTTCTGCAAATTAAAGTAACAAAAAATAGAATTCCCCTCATCAGACCTACGATGTAATATTTTTTCGTGTCTAATTTTATACCTGCTTTTTTAAGTTTAGTGATTGTCATCACCGTAGCTCGTTTTATGGGGATGTTATTTAAAATGATGAAGCAGCCCCCAGTTATGGGTGAGGTTGTGGGCGGCATTTTACTTGGGCCATCGGTTTTTGGAATGTTTTTTCCGGAAGTATCGGGTTTTGTCTTTCATACAAATGCAATTGGTTTTCTGAAGCACATCGCAGAAGTGGGTATTTTATTATATTTATTTTTGATGGGGCTTGAAATGGATTTGCCAAGGCTGCGTCAGTCGGCCAAGTCTGCGGTTTTAATTTCTAATTTAAGTATTGTTTTGCCATTTACACTGGGAGTTTTAATGGCTGGGCAGATTTATCATATTTACGCGCCAGAAAATATTGGCTTACTCGAGTTTTCTTTGTTTATTGGCGTATCGCTATCGATTACGGCTTTTCCTGTGCTAGCTAGAATTTTATCGGACTCAAGTTTACATAAAACAAAATTAGCAGATTTAGCTTTAACGTGTGCTGCAATTAACGATATAAGTGCGTGGTGTTTGGTGGCGGTGTTAGCTGGTGTAATGAGTGCATCCCTTGGTGGGGCGGCTTTAACGGTGGCTTTAACAATAGTTTATATTTTGCTCATGTTGTTTGTAGCTAAACCTTACATGGAAAAATTTATTTTACGTATTCAATCGGGTAACGAGCGCATTAGTGAGTCGATGTTGGCCTTTGTAATTTTAGGTGCCTTAGCTTCGGCTTCGGTAACTGAACTTATTGGTATTCATGGTTTATTTGGTGCGTTTATTTTTGGTGCGATTATTCCACACGAGAGTGTTGTAGCTAAAGATGTAACAGCTAGATTGCAAGACTTTGTAAGAATATTATTTTTACCTGCATTTTTTGCGATTACAGGTTTGAAAACTCAGATGAGTTTAATTTCAGATTCGCAAGACTGGCTTATTTGCGGTGTTATTATCTTGTTAGCAGTAATCGGCAAGTTTGGTGGAAGTTTTGTTGGAGCCAAACTTGCGGGACATTCAAATCATGAGGCTTCAATTTTAGGAATATTAATGAACACTCGTGGTTTAGTAGAGCTGATTGTGTTAAACATAGGTCTGCAAATGGGAGTATTGTCGCCAACGCTATTTACGATGTTGGTGATTATGGCTTTAGTCACAACGTTTATGACAGGCCCCCTTTTAAGATTAACAGCTAAGAAATAAGTAGGAAATATAGAAACAACTCAAGAAATTAAGACTGAAAAAGCTCCTATCAAATTAGCTTTTACTCCCTACCAAAAATTTGTAATCGCGGTCTTAGCTTTTTTGCAATTTACGATTATTTTAGATTTTATGATTATGTCGCCTTTGGGTGCCATCATGATGCCAGCTTTGCAAATGAGTTCTTCGCAGTTTGGCTTGGTGGTTTCAGCTTATGCGTTTAGCGCGGGACTGTCAGGAATTTTGGCAGCAGGTTTTGCCGATAGTTTTGATCGAAAGAAAATTTTATTATTTTTTTATACTGGTTTTTTAGTGGGTACATTTCTTTGCGG
>JBEBIK010000073.1:0-8681 GCA_040080445.1 Pseudobdellovibrio sp. | reverse complement strand
TCACGCAGATGGGCCTTAACTTTTATTTTAGTTTTTTCCCAAGCGATGCCACCGAGTTTATCGAGAATTGTGGTTTGAGTCGCGCCCGAAAATTTTTGTAATTGGCCTACGCGGTAAACGGGTAAGTAGAGTTTGTCTTTATCTTTGTAGGCTATTTGAATAAACTCTGAATCAGCGCCGCCGATGTTCATAATTTTTAAGCCTTCGTAAACACCAATGCCGTGTTTAACGTGAACGATTAAGTCATTAGGTTTTAAATCGCCAAAAGCCAGAGATTTTGCTTTAGAAGAAAATTGCTCATAGGCGTTTTGTGTATTAGCCCGTTGTTTTTTACCGAAAAAATCATCGCTACGTAAAAAAACTATTTTTTCTTCAACCAAAAGACAAGTTTCTGGAAACAAACGCGGAACTAGAGTGATTTGTTCGGTATTTTCGAGCCAAACATCCCACAAATATTCGTCAGGGGCGGCTGTTTCAAAGTTCAAATCCATTTTTTGTAAAAGAGTTTTAAGTCGATCTACTTGTGTTTGATTTTTTATCGAAATAAAAATTTTATGCCCAGATTCAATCCAAGCGGTGATTTTTGGTTTAGCAGCTTTAATCCAAGCCTCTGAGGCCGGTGTTAAGTTTTGAGCTAATAAAGAGAACTCGGTTAGTGGCAAAGAAGAATAAGTAATGCGTTCTTCTTCTGGCTTTTCGTCATCTAAGAAAGATAAGTTG
Organism: Pseudobdellovibrio sp.; assembly: GCA_040080445.1. GTDB lineage: Bacteria > Bdellovibrionota > Bdellovibrionia > Bdellovibrionales > Bdellovibrionaceae > Pseudobdellovibrio. The sequence continues at coordinate 7,961 of JBEBIK010000073.1, read as the reverse complement.
GAAAAATTAAAAAATCTTGAACCTTTAGGCCACGGAATATTTTCGTAACGGGCCAATATTTTTTGTGGCTCAGGAGCAAATATAACAGAGGAGTTGTTAAGATTGCTTTTATAATCGGCCTCAATCTCTTGAATATATTCATCAGCAGCACGAGAAACTTCGGATTCGTCTAAGAAAAACAAATTTAGCTCTGAGCTAAAATGATCTAAAACACTTGAAAGCTTGTCGTAACAGTAAGGCAGTAAAAATTCACAACCCGCAAAATAATTTTTTAAAGAAATAGAACGAATAATTTCGTCGACCTCGCTTGGCTTAACTCCGCGAATTTTAAAATCCTCACGAAGGCGCGCAATAACAGCTTCGATGTTTTCATCGTTGAGATCGAATTCATAAATAGGAACCAAGTTAAACTCAGAAATAACGTCTAAGCTTCTTTGGTCGCCAATCGAAAAATTTCTTAAAGACTCGAGTTGGTCGCCAAAGAGCTCGAGCCTAACAGGGCTTTTGTGGGCTGGAGAAAATATATCCACTATTCCCCCGCGTAAACTGTATTGGCCCACATCCTCAACGACCGGAGCCGACTGATATCCTAAAGAGTTTAGATAACTTGCCAGCTCATTAGGAAGCTCATCGCCAGCTGCTAATTTTTTACATCTTTTGTTGAACAAAAAGAAGGGTGATGAAAGCTGCAGCAAGGCAGAAACTGGAACTATAAAGATGTCGTTTTTTTGCGCGCGAGCCGCCCAATACAAAAAGTTAGATTTAGAGTTGCGAACTTCTGGAGATGGAAACAAACCAGAAAATGGTGAAACATCCCAAGGATGTAGAACGTGTGATCTAAATAAAGGTGAAAAAAAGTTCAGCTGTTGTTCAAACGCAAGCGCACGCTCTAAACTCGAAATAACAACAAGGCGCGGCAAGTCACTAATTTCTTTGGACAAAGACTGTGACAAAAAATATGAAGAGGCGGTTCCTGCCGAGGCGCCGATAATATTGAACAAGCTTTTGTTTTTTTGAAATGCACGCACCAAAAAATCTTCTAATCTGGTGTTGGTTGTTTGCCATTTGCTTTTCATAAAGTGCGCTTCTTATTTCAACTTTTTAAATGTTTTCTCTAACGTTATTGTTAAAGTTTTTTGATTGGTTTTTATAGCTTAGCTTTGTATAACTAGATAGTTGAAAATTAAATGAAAAAGACAAAAGAACTAGACGAGCCCAAGGCGCGCTAAATTCTTAACAAAGTAGGAGGCCCCATGCCACTTGGCGGAGTCATATTTATTACGGTGTTTATTACTATTTTTGGATACATTTTAATTCGCTTGGCGCGCCTAACGGGTGGCCAAGCAAAAAAAACCAGCCAAGCAAAATTTGATATTTATGAGTGCGGCATTCCCGTTCAAGAAAAAAAAGACACCAAAATTTCGGTGAAGTTTTATTTAACGGCGATCTTATTCATTCTTTTTGATATCGAAATTATCTTTATGTACCCATGGGCCGTAAATTTCAGAAACTTTATTTCTACGGGCGCTGGGCCTTTTGTTTTTACATCTATGTTTATTTTTCTTGCGGTATTCATTTTTGGTCTTTGGTGGGAAATTAAATCAAAAGCATTGGAGTGGGACTAATTTATGACATCAATGGGTAGTACAACTTTTGAAATTGCGATTAATTTAATAAAACTAGTACTGGTATTTTTAATGATGGTTCAAGCCGTTCCTATATTAGTTTGGCTTGAGCGTCGTGGTTCTGCATTTATTCAAAATCGTTTTGGTCCTAATCGCGTAGGCCCTCTGGGTTTAATGCAGCTTTTGGCCGACGCGGTAAAGTTTTTAACTAAAGAAGATTTCGCGCCTGAAAAAGGCAATCGCTTTATGTTCTACGCGGCACCTGTGTTTGCGTTAGTTCCTGCGGCCATAGCTTATATGGCTATTCCGATGTCGGTTCCGCTTAAAATTAATGGCTTAACTTTTTTAATTCAAGGTTATGAGATTAATGTGGGAATTGTATTTATTCTGGGAATTTCTTCTTTGGCTGCTTACACAATTTTAGTGGCTGGCTGGGGCTCAGGAAGTAAATTTTCTTTAATGGGAGCTATGCGCGCCTCAGCTCAAATTATTTCTTATGAGTTGGCGCTTGGCCTTTCAATTGTTGGCGTAATTTTACTTTATGGAACATTTAATTTAACCGACATGGTTAATTTGCAACAAGGGCCACTAAGTTTTTCGATGTTTGGTTACACGATGGCTTCTAATTATTTACCTAACTGGGGAATATTCTATCAACCAATAGGTATGATTTTATTTTTTGCTGCAACATTTGCTGAGTCAAATCGGCTTCCGTTTGATTTAGCCGAGGGCGAAGCGGAGCTAGTAGCGGGCTTTCATACTGAGTACGGTGGGTTTAAAATGCTGATGTTCTTCATCGGCGAGTACGGTCACATGATGATTGCATCGGGCTTAATGGTTACATTTTTCTTTGGTGGATATGGCATTCCTGGCATGAGCATTCAAGAAATGCATCAAGTGGGTTTAAATTTATTTGGATCTGAAGCGCTGGCAAGCATCTTTAACACCGTTGTTCACTTTCTTTGCTACAACGCTAAATTTGCAATTTTCTTATGGATCTTTATTCATGTTCGTTGGACATTGCCACGCTTTAGATACGATCAGCTAATGGACTTAGGTTGGAAAACAATGCTTCCTTGGGCACTTGGTAACACGATGATAACTGCGGTAGTAATTTTTGCCGCCTCATACTTTACGTTTTAATTATTAGGAGAAACGATGACAGCAGACGTTTTTATATTTTGGTTTTTATCGATTCTGACAGTGGTAAGCGCTCTGTCGGTTGTATTAATGACAAATCCGATTTATTCGGCCCTGAGTTTAGCCATGACAATGGTTAGCGTGGCCGCAATATTCGTAACTTTGCAGGCCTATTTTTTAGCAGGCGTTCAATTAATAGTTTATGCGGGCGCCGTAATGGTTTTATTTGTAATGGTGCTTATGTTGTTCGACTTAAAAAACGAACTTCAAGCATTTAGCAGAGGAAAATTTACAGGAGCTATTAAAATTGCCGCTGTTGGAATATTGGCTGGCCTAATTGTTGGAGCAGTTGGAAGTTTCATGTTGGCTGCGGGCACTTCAGCTCCAACTAACCCTGATGTTTCAACATCAGCAGATGCAACGAGAGCCCTGTCTGAACATTTATTCTTTAATCATGTTTTTGGATTTGAAGCGCTAGGGGTTTTGCTATTGGTCATCGCAGTAGGAACCGTAGCCCTTTCAAGAAGTAAAGGCGGCACACATGCCAAGCACTAGTTTTTTAACAGAAATCAGCGTTAATCATTATTTAATTTTATCTGCCATTTTGTTCTCGATAGGTATGGCGGGAGTTTTATTAAGAAGAAATATTATCGTACTTTTTATGTCGATTGAGCTGATGTTAAACGCCGTTAATATTAGCTTTGTTGCGTTTTCTCAATATTTTGGAAAAGTCGACGGACAAGTTATGGTGTTTTTCGTAATGACAATCGCAGCAGCCGAGGCCGCTGTTGGTTTGGCGCTAGCTGTTTCTATATTTAAACGCTTTAAAGAAGTTAACATTCGTTTCTTTGAGCATTTGAAGGGGTAATCATGAGTCATCAAATGTTAATCGCAATATTATTACTGAGCCCGTTAGTTGGATTTATATTAAACGGCGTGCGTTTTAGGAGCTCAAATTACTTGCTTGCTGGAGGCATTGCTACTGGGGCCGTAGCCATTTCTTTTGCCTGCGCAATTGCTTTATTTATGCAATTGGTAGGGCTACTACCAGATCAGAGAAGACTAAGCGTTAGTTTTTTTGAATGGATCTCGGTTGGTAGCTTTAAAGTCAACGCTGGTTTTGTCGTCGACCAAATTAGTTCAATCATGATTTTAATTATTACGGGCGTGGGCTCGTTGATTCATTTATTTTCAATTGGATACATGCATCACGACAAAGGCGTAACTAAATACTTCGCGTATTTGAATTTTTTCTTATTTAATATGTTAATTTTAGTGTTAGGAGATTCTCTTTTAACTATGTTTGTGGGCTGGGAAGGCGTAGGTCTTTGCAGTTACTTATTGATTGGTTTCTGGTTCAATGATTCAGCTAAAGCGGCTGCGGGCATGAAAGCCTTTATTACAAACCGCATCGGTGATGCTGCGTTTATCATCGGTATGTTTATTTTGTTTATGACTTTCGGAACTTTAAACATACATGAACTAAATGCCCTAGCTCCAACGGTTATGGATGCTAGTTGGCTAGGGGCCGCAACCCTTGGAACATTAATGTTATTTATCGGCGCCACCGGAAAGTCGGCGCAAATTCCTCTTTATGTTTGGTTGCCAGATGCGATGGCCGGCCCAACTCCTGTTTCGGCTCTTATCCATGCGGCAACAATGGTTACCGCGGGCGTTTACATGATCGTTCGCTTGAACCCATTATTTATAGTGGCTCCAAATACGATGATGGTGATTGCGATTGTTGGCGCGGCTACCGCAGTGTTGGCAGCAACAATTGGTTTAACTCAAACCGATATTAAAAAAGTTTTAGCTTATTCAACGGTTTCGCAGCTGGGTTATATGTTCTTAGCCGTGGGTGTTGGCGCGTTTGGCGCAGGAATGTTTCATTTAATGACTCATGCATTTTTCAAAGCCTTAATGTTCTTGGGGTCTGGCTCTGTTATTCATGCTATGCACGAAGAGCAAGACATTCGTAAAATGGGTGGCTTAAGAAAATATTTACCAATTACACATTTTACTTTTGTATTGGGCTGGCTCGCTATTATCGGAATGCCACCTTTTGCAGGTTTCTTTTCAAAAGATGAAATTTTATGGTTTGCATATTCTTCTCCGCGCGGACATATTTTACTTTGGATCGCGGGCGCAATTGGCGCAACATTAACTGCGTTTTACATGACTCGTTTAATGTCTTTAACTTTCTGGGGAAAATCTCGCGTAGATAAAAGTGTTCACCCACACGAAAGCCCATTAGTAATGACAATTCCATTAATGGTGTTGGGATTATTATCGGTTATTGGTGGTTGGGTCGGAATTCCGCACATAATTAGTGAGTATTTAGGACATGTTCCTAATTTATGGGAACACTGGTTAGAGCCTTTGATTACAAAAATTCCTGAAGCTTCTCAGGCGGTTCATTCGGCAAGTGAAGAGTGGGCTTTGATGGGAGTATCGGTTTCTTTGGCTTCGATTTCGGCTTTAGCAGCATTTATTATGTACACCAAAAAAGAAGGTTCTGCAGATAAGGTAGCAAAAGCTTTCGGGCCAGTTTATAACTTCGTGGATAATAAGTACTTTGTAGACGAAGCTTACTTCGGTGGAATTATTAATCCGCTCGTGAGCGCCAGCCGCAACCTCTGGCAGTATGTTGATGTGAACGTTATCGATAAAGCTACTTATAAATTGACTGATTTGGTACGTGGTGGCGGTTCTTTTGTTAGATCATTACAAAATGGAAATATGCAGCAGTATGCGATGTATGTCGTATTAGGTGTTGTTATTGCTCTTTCATATATGTTGGTGGGGTAGAGTATGATGTTATCACTATTGGTATTTTTACCAGTTTTCTTTGCTTTAGTTATTACAATCTGGCCTCAAAAAACTACCGTGCGCCACCTGGCTTTGGGTTTTTCGCTGATTGAGTTTTTAGTTTCTTTACTCATGTTACAAAAATTTGATTCAAATACGGCAGCCCTTCAAATGGTTGAAAAAGTGTCGTGGATCGATAGATTCGGAATTTCTTACTTCATGGGTGTAGATGGAATTTCGCTCATGTTGGTTATGCTAACAACATTCTTAACTCCGATTATTATTTTAGGTTCTTGGAAATCAATAGACCAAAGAGTTAAAGGCTTTCATGCCGCCCTCTTTATATTACAAACAGCGATGTTAGGTTCATTCTTAGCAATGGACGCTGTTTTGTTTTATGTGTTCTGGGAGTTATCTTTAGTTCCGATGTATTTTATCGTAGGTATTTGGGGCGGATCTCGCCGTATTTATGCAACGGTCAAGTTTTTCATCTACACCATGGCCGGATCTGTATTAATGCTTTTAGCCATTATATTTTTGATGAACTTAACTCCAGAAGTAACTGGCGGGCCGATAAGCGCCAGTTTATTAGATTTTTATAAATTAAAAATTCCGTTTATTGCGGGAGACTTCTTTACAACTCAAACATTGTTGTTTTTTGCATTTGCTTTAGCGTTTGCAATTAAAGTTCCGATGTTTCCGCTACACACTTGGTTACCAGATGCGCACGTTGAGGCGCCAACTCCTGGCTCAGTTGTTCTTGCGGGTGTAATGTTAAAAATGGGTACTTACTGCTTTTTAAGATGGGTTATACCGTTATTTCCAGAGGCGACTGAGCACTATGGCTGGATTTTTATCGCAGCAGGAGTGATTGGAATTGTTTACGGAGCATTGGTTGCTATGGTTCAGCCAGACGTAAAAAAATTAGTAGCTTACTCTTCGGTTTCTCACATGGGTTACATTATTGTTGGCTTATTTACGATGAATGTTTACGGGCTTAACGGTGGCTTATACCAAATGTTGAATCATGGTATTTCAACAGGCGCGTTGTTCTTGTTAATTGGTATGATTTACGAAAGAACTCACTCAAGAGAAATTTCTAAGTACGGCGGCCTTGCAAGCGCCCTTCCAATCTTTACAATTATTTTTGTAGTAGTAACTATGTCTTCAATTGCAGTTCCGATGACAAATGGATTTGTTGGAGAGTTTTTGATTTTATTAGGTGCATATCAGTACTCTCCAGCGGTAGCGGCCATTTCAGTAACTGGCGTGGTTCTTGGTGCTGCGTATATGTTATGGATGGTTAAGCGTGTTTTCTTCGGGCCCAAAGGACAATTGGTTCTTGAAAGCGAAAAAGATGCTCACCATGCGCTACATGATTTAAGTGTAAGAGAATTAGTAGTGCTATCTCCAATGTTAGTTATGATTTTCTGGATGGGATTATTTCCAAATCATTTTATGGACTACTCTAAAGTAAGCGTAGACCACTTAATTAAAAATAAAATGAATTACAGTTTCCCGAATGGCAACGAACAAGCCAAAATTGAGGAGAAATAAAGATGAACACACTTGTTAACAGCTCTATCAATGTAGGCCTTTCAGACATTTTATTAATTTCTCCAATGATCGTATTGTTTTTGTTCAGCCTAATACCAATTACTTTAAAAGTATTACGCGGCAACAAAGAACAAAACCCAGCAGCTTCTATGATTGAAGTGCTAATTGGTTTGGCGCTAGCAGCAGCCTTACTTATTGTATTTAGCGGCAATAGCAGCGATGGAGCTCCGACAGCATTTAATAGTCAGCTGATTTTTGACGGCCTAACTCAGTGGATTGGTTTAATTTCGATCGTTATTGGCGGCGCGGCCATCGTTATAATGTACGAAAATCCGTCTACAAGAGGCGAACAGTTTTCTGAACTATTATTTTTAACAATGAATTCTTTGTTAGGCGCATTAATACTAATTTCTGCGGTTAATTTAATTACGGTGTTTATTGGTTTAGAGCTGATGTCTCTTTCGCTTTACTTAATGATTGCAATGTCTCACGAACAAAAAATTTCAAAAGAAGCTGCGATTAAATACTTTGTTTTAGGTTCTTTTGCCTCTGCTATCTTTTTGTATGGCGTGTCGTTTATCTACGGAAGCACTGGAAGCGTTAGCACATTAGAATTAATGAAAAATGCAGAGACACTTTTGAAAAACGGAAATCATCTTTTCTTATTCGGTTTTGCTTTTGTCGTGTTGGGCTTTTGCTTTAAAGTATCAATTGCGCCCTTTCACGCATGGACACCCGATGTTTACCAAGGGGCGCCAACTCCAGTAACGTCTTTTATGGCAACAGCTATTAAAGCCGCATCGTTTGCAGCTTTTTTGAGAATTATAGCAA
>JBEBIK010000072.1:0-8690 GCA_040080445.1 Pseudobdellovibrio sp. | reverse complement strand
GAGACAGCCCGTAAATCTTTCGATAACACGTAATTCTGAGTGGTGAGCATGTTGAATAGAAATAAAAGCATCATGTTTTTCAGCCGTTAAACCCGTCATAGGTTGAAACCAGTGACAGAAGTGAGTAACACCTTTAGAAACTGACCATTCTTTAACTGCAGAGGCGATAGCTTCAGCTGTTTCTTTAGGTAATTTTTTTCCGTTTTCGAGAGTTTTGATCAGATGATTGTAAGCATCTTTCGGAAGTTTCTCGCGCATATGTGCAAGACCAAAAGTCATACAGCCAAAATATTCTGATACGGGGGCATCTTTACCGAATTGATCTTTGATTCTATCTATTTTTCTTACTGGGGCTTCGATCGATGCTAAAAAAGCATTCGGACGCGAAGAAGACGTAGTCGTAGACGACGTAGTGTTCATGGGAGGACTCCTTGATGTTGCTCTTAATGAATTAACACTCATTAAAAGTTGGGTTTAAACGACTTCTGCCAGAACAAAATAGCTCTGTAAAAAGTCTTATTAAGCTTAAGTAGACTTACGCGCAAAAGCAAGACTGATGCATTTGGTTATTTTCACATCATTAGCTCTGCACATTTAACCTTCACAGCCCTTTTAGGTTTAAATGGATTAAAGCCTAGTAGAACTTTAAACTTCATCGGATCTAACGACATTTCAATTCTGAACAGCGGGATTCGATAACTCGTACTTACATAACCCATAAATTCTGTGGCCATAGGCGGGAAGCCAATACCCGTGGAAAAGTAGCTATCAACATGAGAGGGGTAAGAAGAAAAAGCAGTAGGAATGGCTGGCGTAAATAAACTTTCGCCTTTTTGAATGCTACGGTCAGAAGAATTTTTAAAATAAAGTCCGCTACGTATATCTACACCCACCATCAGTAACGGAGTCAGCGCATACTTTGCATGTTCGGCTATTCCATGAATTTCAAAAGTAAAAGTTTTGGTTTTACGATTGAAACCAAACAAAAAAGAAATTTCAGCAATACCACCTACAACATATTTACTAACTCCAGTATTGGCTCCGAGTCCTACGCCAACACTAAAGCCGATTTCGTCTGATTGAATAACCAAACGAGATTTTTCATAAAGACTGCGATTAATTTTATTTAAAAGCCCTTGAATATGAAAATGACCTTTTTCTTGCAGAGATTTTTTTTCTTCAGGGCTCAAGCGTAAGCGCTCTTGCTCTTCTTCCATGGCGCGTCTCACGATAATGCCAATTTCGCCTTCAGGAATATGGGGCCTAGCTGTACTTAAAGCCTCACGTACTTTTTTTACAAATTCTTTTGAGCTAACAAGCAGCCCAAAGCCAACTTTGGTTTTATTTAAAACCAGCGCAATTTTATTTAAATAGTTTTGGCGACTTTCTTCGAAGAGGGCTCTTTCAGAATCGCTCATATCGTTATAGCTTTGATGAGCTAGTTTAAGAGACTCAATTTCTTCATTGGTTTGGCCTAGCGGGAAGCGTTCAACTGAGTACTCTATTTCGGGCGTAGAGATGCGTATACTCTCAGAATTCTGAGAGTAAGTGGTGCTATGTAAAAGCAGACAAAAAACGAACAGAAATAAGCTTACATTTTTCAAAAAAACCTCAACAGAGGCCAATTTGCATAAACCAGTCCATATTCAGCAGGCTTATAGAGCTTTAAATTGTATGAGGTTTAGACAAATGCTTTAAATTTGGCTTAATTCGACCAATGCCAGCTCTGCAAAGTACTGCTTACGGCGCTCATTCATGAGGGGTGATTTCATAGGAGCTTCGATGTTTTTTTGGTGATATTTGCCGTCAACCGAATAGATTAAAATACAACGGTCTTCTTCAAACGGTAAAAGTGCTAAAAAGTTATCTTCGTTATCAAACAATTCAACTATGGGAGTTTCGGTCGATTGTTTAAAACTCCAGTTTTTCATATTTTTAAGATGCGGGCTGAGTCTTCCATGCAAGTAGCCTTCGGTTACATAATCGTAAAAAGTAAAATCAATTTTATCAGTTTTACGGCAGAAGATATTAACCACATCGTTAAAGTCTCTGGTGATACAAATTGAATTTAAAACGAAGTCTACTTTTTCAATATATTGTTTTAGGATGTCAGAGTCGTTTTCAGTAAAAGTGAGTTTAACTTCTACGTAAGGTAAGTGAACGCGGTAGCCAATTTCTAAAAAAGTATTTTGAGGTTTATCTTTTAAAACTTCTTCAACTTGGTGAGCCACTTCAGATTCGCCAACGCCGATTGTGTCCCATGCTTTAGTGATGAGTTTTTCGAAATGGCGTGTTTGTTCGCTCAAATCTTTTTCAATATGCGCTTTCCAGATGGCTTCGATTTCACGAGGGGGGCCAGGTAAAGCATAAATTGTTTTTTCGCCAGATGGTTTTTTGACTTTAAATTTAAATCCGTGAGCCGTGCCTTCAGAGTTAAATAAAATTTCGCTTTTTTCAGGAAAGTAACATTGCTGCTTTTGCATATCTCTTACGGTAAATCCGCGACTGGTAAGGCGCTCTTGTATATGTTGCCAAGAAGTTTCATCAAATTTCATTTGTATTCCGGCCCACTCAGCGAGTACATCGCGAGTGAAGTCGTCTGAAGTGGGGCCTAGGCCACCTGTAATGAAAATTACTTCGGACTGCTCTTCTAAAAATTTAAGAGAATTTAGTATAATTGGCTTATCATCTGGCACAGTGAGGTGTGTATTAACGACCACACCTAGGCGTTTTAGTTTTTCAGAAAGAGTGGCTGCATTTTTATTGATGATCTGGCCCGTAGTGAGTTCTGTACCTATTGCTAAAATTGATGCTTTCATGGGCAGTCCTTGCTGGAAACTTTACTTAATTACTTTACTGTATCTCTACAAAACTGCTACATTCTGGTCTCTTAAGTCAATATGAAGTTAAAAGGAAATTTATGAGCGATTGGAAAAATCTGGATCTTTTAAATCCTACCGATGAACACAAAATGTTACGCGACATGGTTAAAAGTTTTGTAATATCTGAAGTCGAGCCACAAGCACATAAATTTGATCGTGAAGAAAAATTTAACTTACCTCTGTTTAAAAAATTAAGCGAACTGGGTCTTCTAGGAATTACTGTACCTGAACAATACGGTGGCTCTGGTATGGACGCTACAGCTGTGGTTATTGCGCACGAAGAATTATCAGCCAGTGATCCAGGTTTTTGTTTAGCTTACTTAGCTCACACATTACTAGCCGTTAATAATTTAGCGGTGAATGGTTCTGAAGAACAAAAGAAAAAATACTTACCTGGATTAAGCGATGGTTCTTTAATTGGAGCTATGGCTATGTCTGAGCCTGATTACGGCACAGATGTACTAGGCATGATGAGCACCGCTAAAAAAGATGGTGATCACTATGTTTTGAATGGTCGCAAAATGTGGATTACGAATGGCGCTATCGATGATAACAAAACATCATGCGATTTCGTATGGCTTTATGCAAAGACTGGCGAAAAAAACGGTCGGGCTTTAGTTTCATCTTTTATCATTGAAAAAGGCGATGCGGGTTTTTATGTTGGTCAAAAAATTACTGATAAATTGGGAATGCGTGCCTCAAACACTGCTGAATTAGTTTTTGAAAATTGTAGAATTCCAGCAAATCGTTTAGTAGGTCACGAAGGCGATTCAATGCACCACATGATGCGTAACCTTGAGATTGAGCGCGTGGGTTTAGCGGCTATGGGTTTAGGTATTGCCAGACGCTCTTTAGAAATTATGAATAAATACGCAACTGAAAGACATGCTTTCGGTAAAGCCTTAAACCACTTCGGACAGATTCAAAAATACATTGCTGAGTCTTATGCAGAATACAAAGCGGCCTCAGCTTATGTTTATGATACAGCTCGTAGATTAGACTTAAATAAAGAAGGTAATCGTCTCGATTCAGATGGAACAAAACTCTTTGCTACGACTATGAGTAAAAACGTTGCTGATCGTGCTATTCAAGTATTAGGCGGCTACGGATACGTTGGAGAGTACAATGTGGAGCGCTTATGGAGAGATGCTAAGCTGCTTGAAATTGGCGGCGGTACTTTAGAAGCTCATCAAAAAAACATCGCCCGTGATTTAGCTAAATCTGGTTTTTAGTGTTTCCATTAAGCTCAGAAATCCTTATTGATAATAATAAACAAAAAGTGTCGCCACAAGATGTGATGACACATGTATTTCCGCTATTAACTGAAGATCGTCAGAAAAAAATTGAAAGAGTGGCTGAAGAGCGCTGTTTTAATATTTCAGTTGTTTTAGAAAGCATCTACGACCGTGGTAATATCAGTGCAGTGATGCGTACGGCAGAAGGTTTAGGGTTTTCTAATTTTCATGTGATTGAAACTTTTGAAAAATTTAAAGAAGCCAATCGAGTTACTCAAGGTGCTGATAAATGGGTCGAAGTTAAAAAATGGAAAAAAACTCAAGATTTTATTAAATACGCTAAAGATAATAAAATCAGAATTTGTGTTACTTCATTAGAAGCCGCAAAGCCAATTCATGAAATTGATTTTAGCACTCCATTAGCATTAGTTCTTGGAAACGAAAAAGATGGCGTTTCAAAAGAAATGCTCGAAGCTGCCGACGAACGTGTGATTATTCCCATGCCTGGCTTTGTACAGAGCTTTAATATCTCTGTGGCTGGCGCATTATCTTTATATCAAATTTATCAAGATAGACTTCGTCGTTTAGGAAAAGTAGCAGACGTGACAAGTGAACAAATCGAAATTTTAAAAGCTCACTATGCTCTAAGAACAATGGATTCTGGCGAGAGTATTTTAAAAGTTAAACTTTCGAAGTAACTTTTGGAGCTTTAATCTCGGCTATAGGTTCTGGTACCTTGTGTACAATAAAACCCTTCATTACATTGGTAAGATCGTCAGTGAGCTCATAATCGAGTGACATCATCGGCATGCGAGTAATTTTTGGCTTATTAGACTTAATTTTCTTATTAAATAAATTAATAATATCCTGACGGGTGCGTTTTTCAAGATTGCAGGTAAAGAGTATCTGTCCGTTAGGCTCTAAACACTCAAACATGAGCTCAGCAAGCTCTGGAAGACCAGCTTCGAGTTTCCATACGGCGTCTTTAGAACGACCGAATGAAGGCGGGTCGCAGATGATTAAGTCCCATTTGCGGTTGCGCTTAACCGAGCCCTTTAAAAAGAGGATGCTGTCTTGAGAAAAAAATTCGTGTTTGTCGGTATTAATTTGATTCAGAGCAAAGTTTTCTTTGCTCCACTCTAAAAACTTTTTACTCACATCAACGCTGGTCACTTGTTTAGCTTTACCAAGGGCTGCATTAACTGAAAATCCTGAAGTGTAGCAGAATAAATTAAGTACATTTTTATTTTCAGAATTTTGAAGAGTCCATAAACGGTTTTCTCGTTGATCCAAGAAAAGCCCCGGTGAAAAACCAGAATCTGTTTTAAGACTGTAGCGAATTTTTTCTTCTTCCGCTATCCAATTAGAATTGTCTTCAGTGTTTAGAGTTTTTTGCTCGAGACCGCCTACGCCTTGACCGCGATCAAGCATGTGTCTGATCAATGGTTTTAATTTTTTAGATTCAGCAAAGGCTGCAATTTTTTTTCTTTGCTCTTCGCCTAAACCTTTAGGTGAATAATCGTAAACCCAAAGTCTATCGCCAAAGACATCGGCTCTTAAGTTTTCAACATCGTGATGAATTAAGCGATAGCTTTCGCCAAAAGCTATGTCATACAAACCATGACGTTTGTTGTAACACTCGTTTAAAATTGAACGTCCTGCATTTTTAAAGGTATCGGGTAGTTCAGATTCAATAACATAGTCGTTGTGATTTAATGTAAATTCGATTTTTGCAGCATGAAGCGCTAATCTAAAGAAAGTACTTCCTCCGTGCTGGTTATCGCCGAGTATTGAAATCCCAGCTTTTTGCGCATGCAAACGAATCTGATGAGATTTCCCAGTTTTAGGAAAAGCTTTCCATAAGAAGTTTTTTCCGAGAGCTTTCACAAATTCAAAGCGAGTTTCAGAGTTGTCGGCAAAATTTTCGAGGTTAATAAAAAACTCATCTTGTTTTGAAATGTGAGATTTTATAACAAATTCGGTTTGTTCGTTTTTATTATCTGTTAAAAAATAATAAGTCTTTTTAACTTCTTGAGATTCAAATAGCTCTGAAAGCTTGGCAGCGGCCTGTTTATTTTTAGCAAAAAGCATTACACCTGATGTTTCTTTATCGAGACGGTGCACAACCAAGAGATCTTTTGTGAGTTTTTCAGACAAAAACTCAACAAATCCAAATTGGTTATCTGAAACACGATGGGTTCTGACGCCGAAAGGCTTATTTATAGCTATAAAATCGTCATATTCTTGGAAGCGAAGCTGCATGACTCATTAGGTAGCACAGCATCAGTTGCGAGTCATGTAGATTAGTGTAGTATTAGGGTTCTTGGAGGTTTTATGAAAAACTTATTATTATTGTCAGTGTCCGTATTATTCTTATCTTCTTGTGGTATTCAAAGCATACCGACTCAAAAAAATGAAGTAGAGGCTTCATTAGCTGAAATTACAAATCAATATAAAAGACGTGCAGATTTAATTCCAAATTTAGTCAGCACAGTGCAAGGTTACGCTAAACACGAAAAAGACACTTTACAGGGTGTAACAGAAGCTCGTGCAAAAGCTACCCAGTTAACAGTTGATGCTTCAACTTTAACTCCAGAAAAATTAGCTAGCTTTAGAAAAGCTCAAGGCGATTTATCTATGGCATTAGGCAAATTAATGGCCATTAGCGAAAACTACCCACAATTAAAAGCCGATGCTAACTTCCGCGACCTTCAAGCACAACTTGAAGGCACAGAGAACCGTATTACAGTTGCACGAAATCGCTACATCGACAGTGTTAAATCATTTAACAACTTAGTTTTAGTTCCGCCAACAAGCTGGACTAACTCATTGATGTATCACCACGAAAAAATGGCTCAGTGGGATGTTGATGCTAGCGAAAAAGCTAAAAACGAAAAAGCTCCAGAAGTTAAATTTTAATTAACTTGATGTTTTTAAAAAATTTAGCATTTAGTTTTATCTTAATCTTGGGAGTAAGCTTTAACGCTTACTCTTTTGATATTCCCACGCTTACTGGCCCTGTTATGGATGAAGTTGGCGCTATTGGTCCATCTACAAAAAGGCAACTCGAAGACTCGCTTTATAATTTACGAAAACAGCAAAACGTTCAGTTGCAGGTATATGTTGTTAAATCGCTTCAAGGTGAAGTTATTGAGTCGGCTGCGATTAAAATTTTTGATAAGTGGAAGCTTGGAGATGAAAAAACCGACAAAGGTTTATTGTTTTTAATTGCTCCTAATGAAAAGCGCATGCGCATTGAGGTTGGCCAAGGATTAGAAGGCGACATTCCGGACGTAATTGCCAAAAGAATTATTTCTGATGTGGTTAAGCCTTATTTTCAAAGAGGTCAGTATTCATTAGGGATAGTTCAAGGTGTTTCGGCTCTTGAAAATTATATAGGAAATGATGACCCAAATCTTAAAAAGCAGATTCAAGAAGAGCAGCAAGCTCAAGAAACCCCAGGTAAAAAAAGTGGCGCCTGGTTAATTTTCATTATTATCGGTATATGGATCATACTCTTTATTTTTAATCCAAGCTTAGCGCTTTATCTTCTGTTCAGCATGATGAATGGTGGTGGTCGAGGCGGCGGCGGTGGCGGAGGCTGGTCCGGCGGTGGTGGTAGTTCTTCAGGCGGCGGTGCCAGTGGGAGTTGGTAATGAAAATTCATGAGATTGACTCTCTTAAAATTGAAAAAGCCATTAACGATTTCGAAAATCATATCGATTTCGAATTTGTGCCAGTGATCGCAAAAAAATCTTCTTATGTTGAGCACATTTCATGGGTGCTTTCTTTATTGTTTTTAATTTTGTTTATTGGAATTATTGATTACGTCTTTACAACTCATTTGCACGATTCATGGATGTCAAAAACTCCATTTTATATAGCAGCGCCATTTGTGGCTTTTTTGTTAGGTGTTATTTTAGACAAGTCTGATTATGTGGATCGCTTTTTTATTACCAAAGCTGAGCGTACTCGTCAGGTTCTTGAAAAAGCAGAGCTTATTTTTTATAAAAATAGATGGCATGAAGTTAAATCTCAAAATGCCGTTATGCTTTATATCTCGGTCATGGAAAGACAGATCGTGCTTTTTCATGACCCTAAGATTCAATTTAAAGACATTAAGACCCTAAACGATGAACTACTTAAGATTTTACAACAAAGCTTTAAGAAGGGCGATTTTGAAGAGGGCCTCTTAAAATGCATAGAACACCTTAAAATCAGCCTTATGCCACACTTTTCAAAGAGCAACACAGGTTCAAATAATGTGGCTAACAAGTTGATTTGGTGGAATGATTAGCCTATTATTTTTTTGTAATCTATACGTGCAATCGTAGTTCAATGGATAGAATTCCCGGCTTCGAACCGGTAGGTTGCAGGTTCGAGTCCTGCCGATTGCACCAATTTTTAAAATCAGGCTTTCAAATTTTGCAATAAGGGCTTTTATTTTACTTAGGCTTTATCAATCTTTTTTTGATTTAATCGGCTCTTCTTTTTTAATCGTTGGTAAATCCAAAAAGTCTTTCAAGAACAAGCATTTAACGTTCTTAATCGATAATTTTTAAAGCTCTTATAA
>JBEBIK010000436.1:0-1880 GCA_040080445.1 Pseudobdellovibrio sp. | reverse complement strand
GTGTATAAGAGACAGTTTTTACCCGGGCCTGAGATAAACAACGAAGAAATGGACGCCTACGTTGGCTCCATCAATACGCAATCGTCACGCATTAAAAGACGCATTTTAGCCGAAAATGGAATTCAAAATCGCCATTATGGAATTAATAAAGAAGGCCAGACGATGTTTTCATCTTCAGAGATGGCTGTAAAAGCAATTAATGCAACCTTGGCTCCAGTTAATCAGACTATTAATGATATTCAGTTTTTAAGTTCGGGCACAGTTGGAGCCGACTTAGCCGCTCCAGGTTTTGCAAATCTTATTCAAGGTGAATACAAAGCAGCACCAATGCAAACGATGTCATTTCAGGGTATTTGTGCCTCTGGCGTAGCTGCAATGAAAGCTGCTGCGCAAGTTGTAGAGCTACAAGAATTTAAAAAATCAGTAGCGGTAGCCGTTGAGTTTCCATCGCGTTTATTTAAAGCATCGCGCTTTCAAAAAATTGAAGAAAATGTAGATTTTGATTCGCACTTTTTAAGATGGATGTTGTCAGACGGTGCGGGTGCCGTATTTTTAGAAGACAAACCAAACTCTAGCGGAATTTCATTAAAGCTTGATTGGATCCATTTAAAATCTTTTAGCGGTGATTATCCGACTTGTATGCAAATCGGTGCTCCTTGGAATGACCCTAAAAAAAGTTATCTTGATTTTGCTTCGTTAGAAGAAGCTGAAAAAGCAGGTTCATTTTTACTTCGCCAAGATATTCGTTTATTACCAAATTTATTCGATGTGGGTGTTAGCGAATTTATGGGCTTAGTACAGGCTAATGAAATTCAACCCTCAGAAATCGATTATTTTTTATGTCATTACTCTTCAGAAAGATTTTCAGGCGTTATTAAAACACTTTTAGATAAGGCGGGCGTTACCATTGCTCCCGAAAAATGGTTTAGTAATTTAAAAACTAAAGGTAATACAGGAGCCGCTTCAATTTTTATTATGATGGATGAGTTTATGAAAACTCATGATTTAAAAGCAGGTCAAAAAATTCTCTGTTTTATTCCTGAATCAGGCCGCTTTACCGTTTCATTTATGTTATTTGAAGTGGTTAAAGACGGAAAGCTTAACGAAGTAAAAAAATCAGCTCCACCAGTGCGAAAACCTGTAGAGAGTTTGTTATTAGAACTGGGTGGAATCTGGCATGACTACCGCTCAAGCGTATTAAGATCTGAATTTGCACATAAAATTTTTAACGGAACAATTACTAAAGACGACTACCAAAAGTGGATGGAAAACTGGATTCCGCAAGTGCGCGAAGGCAGTATCTGGATGCGCACTGCCATTGCTAATTTATCGACGCAGTTTGAAGGCATTCAAGAGCTCATCGAAACTCACGCAGGCGAAGAACAATTCGACTTTAATATTTTATACTCCGATTATAAAAATGCAGGCGGCACCAAAGCTATCGACGATTTAAAACGAAATGCGGGCGGTGAAGCACTCAACAGCTTTATGTACGAAAAAGCCAGATCAAAAGATCCACTCGGTCTTTTAGGTGGTATATTCATAATTGAAGGAACGGGAAACAAAATTATTCCGACACTTCTGCCTTTTTTAAAGAAAAATTTAAATATGCAGATGAATGTTTTTAAATTTTTAGAATACCACGGCGAAAACGATGTACATCATATTGAACGTTGGGCTAATGCGGTAGAAATGGCGTTAGCTATTGAGCCTTCAAGCTACGACGAAATTATTGCTACAGCTCGAAAAGTAGCTGAGCTCTATAAAAAACAATGGGAGCTTGTTATATGAGTCGGTCAAACTTTCCGGGCATAGAGAATATGGTTCATGACCCAAACGATCCAAACCCTTGGCACGCACTCTACTTAGATACTGTCTCT
>JBEBIK010000435.1:0-1881 GCA_040080445.1 Pseudobdellovibrio sp. | reverse complement strand
GGGTTATCGCCAAATTAATCATTCTTAGTAATTAAAGTGTTTTCCATGAGCTTGAATAGCATTCAGAATAAAATATTCGGCAGAATTGAAGTCTGCTGTAACTTTATTATTTAATTTCTTCAAGATGTCTGTGTAATGTTTAAGTACAGCTTCATAGCCAGAACTCTGCTTGCCGATGTAAAGTAAGGTTGCGCCAGCAGTGTTCATGGGTTGAGAATTAGCCGACATGTAACTGTTGCCGATTAGTATAAATGTAGCATTCATTTTTTGCGTTAATTGTTTTTTTAACTCATCCGACATTTTATAATTTTGTGATTTTAGTAAATTCTGAATTTCGATATGGTTACTTTCAAAAGCCGAAAAGGGATAAATAACGGGCGCAATAGCACTTAAAGAAGTGCCTGCAATAGGGGCTTGCTCCATACTGACGCCCGAACAGATAAATCCGTTCATATCGTTATGGCTTGAAGCTGGATTTGATAGTGTAACCCATGTGGTTTTTTCGATTTTATTACCCAATTGGCAGGTAACTTGGCAAAAATAGTATTCGGCTTGGGCGGTGTCGTTAAGCTGGGATAAGTCGATGGCTTGGCGAAGTGTCAGCATATTGAGGGTTGCGTTAGGTCCTTTAAGGTTACGAAGATAAACTTTAGATGTGGGGTTTGAGTAGCATTGGCCTTCTGAAAGCCTGATTTGTTTAGTATCTAGATATTGGGCTGATGCCATGCTTGGCATTGCGGCTGTTAAAAATGAAAACAAAATAGACAGTAGGCCTAAAATTGGAGTTGGTTTTTTCATTGTGAGTCCTTAAATCGTTTTAGCAAGTTACAAAATACTGGTTTTTTATACTTCGGATTGAATTGCACGAACTGGACCTATAACTGGGCTGGTCACAGATCTGCATAGACTTGGTTCGTCTTGCTCAAATTGAGCTAAAGATCTATCCTAATTCACTATGGTACAAAAAATTCTATCAAAAATATTTGGCACGAGTCACGAGCGTGAAATGAAGAAAATTCAACCTACGGTTGATAAAATCAATGCGCTTGAACCTTCTATGAAAAGCTTATCTGACGTTCAGTTAAAAGCTAAAACGCAAGAGTTTCAAAAGCGCTTACAAAATGGCGAAACGGTAAATGATATTTTACCTGAAGCTTTTGCTGTTTGCCGTGAGGCTTCTATCCGCGCACTTGGTATGCGTCACTACGATGTACAAATGATCGGTGGTTTTGTATTAAACCGCGGCTCTATTGCGGAGATGAGAACTGGTGAAGGTAAAACCTTAGTGGCTACATTACCAGTTTACTTAAATGCTCTAACTGGTAAAGGCGTTCACGTTGTATCGGTAAATGATTACTTAGTTACTCGCGACTGCGAGTGGATGAGTCAGCTCTACAACTGGTTGGGTTTAACAACGGGTGTAATTAAGCACGGGTTAACGGATGACGAAAGACGTGCGGCTTATAATGCTGATATTACTTATTGTACGAACAATGAATTAGGTTTTGATTACTTACGCGATAATATGAAATTTGATTTAGCAGAATATGTTCAGCGTGCTCCGCATTTTGCTATTGTGGATGAGTGCGATTCTATTTTGATCGATGAAGCCAGAACGCCTTTGATTATTTCGGGTCCAGCAGAGGCTTCAACTGATAAGTACTATTTAATTGATAAAATTATTCCATTTTTAAAAAAAGAAATTCATTTTAAAATCGAAGAAAAATCTAAATCAGCCACTTTGACTGATGAGGGCAATACTGAAGTTGAAAAATTATTAAAATTAGAAAATTTATACGATCCAGAAAATATCGAAATTTTACATCACGTTAATCAAGCACTGCGTGCGCATCACTTGTACCGTTTAGATGTGGAATACAT
>JBEBIK010000434.1:0-1885 GCA_040080445.1 Pseudobdellovibrio sp. | reverse complement strand
GTTCAAGAAAATAAAACGGCTGTGGCATTGCGTGGCATAGCTTCCGAAGAAAGCAATTGGCTTGGAAAAAAGAAAAAGTATGAATCAGAAATTAAGCGTTGGTCGGTTGAAACTGAAAAACAACAAAAAATTCACGACACTTACCAAGGTTTAGCCGAAGGCAAGTAATCGCTCAAATTTCGCGAGCTAATTCGTTTAAATAAATTTTCATAAAATCGACTCGCCTCTGGGCCTCTGCACGGCCAGAGGCCGTTTGCATACTACTACTTAACTGTAATAATTTTGAATAGAAATGATCAATGGTGTATTCACTATCATTGGGCTCACGCTGTTTGCAAAATGCATCTTCCATATTATAGAAAGCTCTTTTTAAAACTCCTGCTGTAGCAAAGCAACGAGCAATTCCGATAGCACCTAAAGCATCTAATCGGTCTGCATCTTGTACAATCTGCGCTTCGACTCCAATAGGGGGTACTTTTGCACTAAAGCTATGGGCCTCTATAGAGTGAAAAATCTGCTCTAGATACTCCGCTGGATAATTGATACTCGTTAAATACTTAATGGCCTTTTCTGCAGACAACCTTGAGGCTTTCGATCTCTGCGGACTATCTTTAGGTACTAAAACAAAATCGTGCAACCAAGCGGCAGGCACCACAACATTTAAGTCGGCACTTTCAATCGCTGATAATTTTTTAGCGAGTGCGACCACTCTTTTAAAGTGCTGCATATCATGAGCTGGATCTACTGATTTAATTGTTTCGGCTATTTTTTGTTCGAATAGTATTTCAAAATTTTCCATTTACACTAAACCTTGAGGCCCAACGATAAAATATTTGCGAATTCTATCTTTACTGAAATCTATAAATGCTCTGACTTTTGACGACTCAGACACATGTGAAGGCCACACATAATGAACTGGGCTCGACTCTGTAGAGTAATCTGGCAAAACTCTTACCAACTCACCATTCTTGATTTCATCGTAACATATAACGTCTGGCAGTAGCGCTATACCTTGATGAAGCAGAACTAAATATTTGGCCATAATTGGTGTATTAACCAGCAGGCCTGTATATATTTTTACTTTCTGCATTTTCCCGCCACGCTTAACTAGATTTAATTGTTTTTCATATTTTTTATTAAATGCAATAATTCGGTGATCACTTAAACTATCAAGAGTTCTAATTTTAGAAATATTATTTAAGTATTGCTGACTGGCCACCAGAATTAATGATAGTTCACTGATCTTACTGGCTTTTAAACTGGAGTCTGATAAATTTCCCATTCGCAAAGCCAAGTCTACCCCTTCTTTGACTAAATCCACTATGCGATCTTCTGCTCGAATCTCTAAATTAAGTTTAGGATAAGCCTTAGCAAAATCAGCTACAATCGGAGGTAAAATTGTAAGAGCCACGTCAACCGATGTTGTGATAATAAACTTACCTCTAAGATGAGAATCATTTTGTTTCATGTTTTCAGTAGCCAACTTAACGTCAAACAATGGGCCTTTGCATTGATTGTAAAATACTAAACCTGCTTCTGTCGGCTGAAAACTTCTCGTATTACGATAGACTAACTGAGAGCCAATATTTTTTTCAAGTGCTGTAAGTGCTCGACTGATATTTGACTTAGCAACACCTAAGCGCCTAGCTGCTTCTGAAAGGCTTCCAGATTCTACAACGCTAACAAATAGGGCAATTTGATTATAATCCATAATTTTAGTTTATTTGCATCGTTCCATATTTGCAACACTGAATTCGATTTATACCACTTTTAGAACATTTGAATATAAGGCAATGTGTATATTCATACAAACAAGGAGAAAACCATGCGTTTATTTTTGACCACGATCTTAGTAGCTTTAACTTCGACCTCATTTGCCTCTGCA
>JBEBIK010000433.1:0-1892 GCA_040080445.1 Pseudobdellovibrio sp. | reverse complement strand
ATCTAAACGTAGCGCCATTTCTTTAAGAGCTTCTGTTTTCGAAGAACCGATTTTTATATCTTTTAAAACAATTTTAAATTCTTCGGCTAAAACCGAATCTTGTGCAGCCACTTTGTCGACGATTTTTTGGATGGCACCAAAAAAATCTAATCCCGCTTCAACTGACAAAGCTAACAAGTCGATAAAAAATGGCATGTCGGCACGAACACTGAGTTCACGATTTTTCTTTGTACCTTTACAATGTGTCTGAGGCATAAAGAAACCGAAAAAACCAAGCCCAATTACCATCGGAAGTGATAAACCTAAATCGAGAGAAAAATTCATTATGTACAGAAAAATAGGAAACGCCACGCCCAAGAATAATTGCAAGCCAATAAATTCGTCTTCGTTGATTTCAGATTCAAGACCGCCCGTTTTAATCAAATTTCTAATTTTTTTTCTGTATTTTTCAGATTTAATTTTAGAGGCATGCTGCAAAGTAAACTGATGCACCATTGGACGGCACAAATTGATTATAGCATTTTTAGATTTAATAGGCTCATTGCCGCTAGCCCAAGAAAGTTGTGACTCTCCAGGTTTGCCTGCCATCAAAGCTGATACAAAAAGATAAACAGAAGCGCCGGCTAAGACGAGTCCCGCAAAAAGCATCAGTTCTGCACTACCCATAATTCCTCTTTTCAAGTAAATTACTTTTTAATGAAACAACTGAAAAAATTAATCCTCGCTTCGCAGTCTCCGCGTCGATCTGAAATACTAAAAAAAGCAGGTTATCAATTTGTTCCATTCCCAGTATATGTATCGGAAATTCCTAATAAAAACCTAAGTCTCGATGAGCAAATTTTGGATATTGCCAGACGTAAGACTAAGGGTGTGCTCGATGAAGCACGAGACAAAGGTCTGGAGTTTGAAAATTCAGTCATTTTAACAGCCGATACTATGGTTTGCTTTGGTGGTCTAGCTCTCGGAAAACCTGAAAGCGAACTGATGGCTTTTGATTTTTTGAAAAAACTATCGGCCAACTCTCATGAAGTTAAAACAGCTGTTGATTTATTAGACGTTAGTACTGGAGAAAGTGTGTCTCATATTGAGACCACCAAGGTTTTTTTTCGTAAAATAACCGATCAAGAAATTTATGATTACATCGCAACAAAAGAGCCTCTAGATAAAGCAGGTGCTTATGCTATTCAAGGGATAGGGGCAAAGTTCGTCGAAAAATTTGATGGCGATTATAATAATGTGGTAGGACTTCCCTTGCATGCTATCGAAAAACTATTCAAACTTAAAGCATGGGATTTTCTGAAGACTCCGCAAGATCTTTGATAGTAAAAAATCTTTCTTCAAATCAAAAACTACTCGCAGTTAGTAAATTACAACCCATTATAAAAATTCAAAAACTCTACTCTGAAGGCCAAGTTGATTTTGCCGAAAATTACATTCAAGAAGCACTCGAAAAAGTTGAAGAATTAAAAGACCTTAAAATAAATTGGCATCTGATTGGTCCAATTCAAAAAAATAAGGTTAAATTTTTGAAAAATCACTTCAGCTACATTCATTCAATCGACAGTTTCGAACTAGCTACTAAAATATCTGAGCATGCCTTTCTGAACAAACATGTGCAAAAAGTCTTTATCCAGATCAATTTGGCTGAAGAAGCAACAAAAGCAGGTTTTACTAAGAAATTATTTGAAGAAAAATGGCCAGAACTCTTGAAATTAGAGGGTTTGCAGATAGTCGGACTGATGACAATGCCACCTCTTGAAAATAATCCTGAAAAAAATAGAGTCTTTTTTAAAGAATTAAAATATATTGGAACTAAGTTGAATTTGAACGAGTACTCAATGGGCACCAGTCACGACTATAAAATTGCACTTGAAGAGGGAGCAACATGGATC
>JBEBIK010000071.1:0-8776 GCA_040080445.1 Pseudobdellovibrio sp. | reverse complement strand
CTTTTTACGAATTATTTTATAATTATTTTCGTTTAAGGAGTCCAGACTCACAATAATGTGTTTTATCGAAATTTTATCAAGTTTATCAATTATATACTGTGACATATGCCAGTTAGCATTGGTGGTGAACGACCACAGGGCGTTAGGTCTTTTAGTGCCGATGAGGTCAATGAGTTTGTAGGTATCTTTTTGAATAAAAGGCTCTCCAGACAAAAGCTCAACTTCTTCTAAGTCTTCTATCCAGAAATCGAGCTGATCCCAAAACTTAATTTGATCATAAAGACCATTAGGTTTTTGCCAAATATGGCACATCTGACACTCTAAATTACAGTGACCATTAAAATTAAAAGCTATTCTTGAGGGCTTCTTGCTTTGCTGGATACTGATTTCAGCAGAATCAATTATGCTGCTATAGGTAGGACAATGATTGCATTTAATATTTTTGACTTCAGTTTGGCAGGTAGAAACTTGGCCAGAGACAAACTCTTTTCGCCAATTTTTAATGAAGTCGCCATTCCATATTTCTTCAAAAGAATTTTCTAAAATATTTCCTACAGGATATTCAGAGCCCTTGTGCCTACAGACGCCAACTTTTCCATCGGGTTCAAGTTGTAATGTGGTAAATGGAGCAACACAAAATTTTTCGTTAAAACCCAAAGTTTTGTGATAAGCCTCAACATCTTTAGAAGAGTTAAAAACTTTACCCACAGAATCCTAGTGTTTTAACTTTTTTAATTCACTCTCTAGATTAGAAATTTTTTCATTTTGTTGATCGATTATAGATTTTAACTCTTTAATGCTTTCAACTAAATAGGGAGTAAGTTTAGTGTAATTGATCGCGAGAAGGTTCGTCGCTGCATCTTTTTTGACTAAGTCAGGTATTACGCTAGCAACTTGTTGTGCAATCAAACCAATTTGCGAGTTTGTTGGTGCATTTGATTTAAGTGCTGTTTCATTCCATAGGTATGAAATACCCTCAAGAGCCAAAATTTTCTGAAGCGAGTTTTCTAGTGGATGCACATCTTTTTTTAATCTCAAATCAGAACCTGCAAACACATCGAGATAAATACTTTCGTTCAATACTTCAGATTCGATTTGAGCGAGGTCGTAGTCTTTAACTTTACCGAAGTTGTAATCAGCTTGTGCAGCAAACAAAGCTTCGATATCTTGATTTTTTGTCGCAGGAACGTTTTCAGTGGTAGTCACTAAAAAATTAAGTTCGTTTAATTTCGCAAAAAATGTATTAAAATCTGATTTAGCTTCGTCAGTGTTAAATTTTGCAGTGAATGCAGCGAAAACATTTTGAGCATTAGCTGGAGATTGAAATAAATGCCAAATGTTAGAGGCCAAGCCGTCAATTTTGTAAAAAACGTTAGCATCGTCTAGTTTCATGATGATTACTGTATTATCTTGATTTCGTCTCGAAATAAGATTTTTGTTGCCGCAATAAACTTTATCTAGGTGCATATTTTGATTTTCCATAGATTTATGATGTATTTTTTTTTTGCTTTTTACAATAAAAAAGGCAAGTCTTATCCATGCTCGGAAGCTCAGCTCGCCGCGTAACGGAGTACCCATATCAAAATGAGAATTTCAACAGTTTTGATCATTATTATTCGAAATATCGAGATGACCATAAGAGACCTCTTAGGCTTGAATTACAGACCTTACAAGCTGCTCTTAGAGCTGACAGACTATTGCAATTCAAAATGTAAAACCTGTTTTATATGGAAAAACTCAGAAGATAAAAAAGTCGAAATTAAAATATCAGACCTAGAATCAGCACTAAAAGAATATGGAGCCAATCTGCTATGGATTGCATTAGGCGGGGTAGAGATCACACTTTATAAAGACTTTGACAAGCTCTTAGAGGTAATAAGGCGAACCTGCCCGAAGTTAAGAATACTAACATTTACAACAAACGCATTAAAACCCGAAAAGCTGTTAGAATATTCATTGAAAGCAAAGACATTCGGATATGATCTTTTTGTGACGATAAGCTTAGATGGAGATCAGAAGACCCACGATTTTGTGCGCGGAGTCCAGGGTAATTTCGAAAAAGCTCAGCAGGCCTTAGCCGATTTAAAAAATAATAATATTTGGGCTCATTTTGGCCTAACTGTTTCGGCTTACAATACAGACTATATAGAAAATAATCTCAAAAACGATATTAAGGAAATCAGAGCATTCAGTTTTGAGCACAGCGGCGGAATTTACAAAACTGAAGCCGATATTTTAACGTATCCGATTATGTCGAGTTTAAAAAAAATAAAATCCATCTACAAAGTAAGGCAAATCGGCGAAATTGTAGAATATATGTATATACTTTTAGGCGAACTTTTTTTCGCTTCCGAAAAAACAAAACTTCCTGTTCCGTGTGAAGTCATATCTAGTAGCCTACATATTCGGTCAAATGGAGACATTAATCCATGTATGTATTTGCCAAAAATCGGAAACATAAAAAACCAAACTATTTCAGATTCTCTCTTAAGCAGAGAAACTAAAAATCTTCGCTTGAAAGCTTTAGCGGGTGATTGTGCAAAATGCTGGATGAATTGCTATGCACCTCATTCTATAATGCGGCATCCGATTAAAGCCTTAGCCAGCTTATTCTAATAAAATTAATTTTTTTTGGTTCGTTGTAAATAGTCTAAAATATGATTTGTGACCACTTCGTTAACAGTCCGAGTGGGGTGAAAATAAACAGGGTCTGAAGAAAAGCGATCTTCGTATGGGACATGAACATCAACTATTTCTATATTTTTTTCAGCGCCACATTTTTTTAGTAATTCGCGGTCTTGTGTTGGCAATAAAACATGTAAAACCAAGATAAAGCGCGATTTTTTAAATTTATTTTTCGAATTTATTTTGGCTGCGTCAAGAATACTGCAAACTAAATCATAGTCTTCTTTAGTGTAAACTTCGTTTTCGCTGATAGCATCACCGCCAAGATAAGTAACTAAAGATGATGTGCCGAAATATTTTTTAATCTGTGAGCTTACTGGATCAACATCTTGCATTTTTCCCAAATAAGTTAGTTCTGAGTTTTGCAAAGTATATTTGGGCATTACCGGCCGGATCACATGTCCGATATGACCTAATGTTTTTGCAAAATGTCCTTCTGTCATAACATAAAAGATCAGTCCCTTCGGTTCTGTAACTTCTGATCGGTCTATTTCATTTTGTAAAAAAAAGTTTACGTAGTGCGCACCTGTACCAGGAAATCCATAATTGTAGGCATGTGATACGGGTATCTTACTTTGAAAAATAGCAGGAATTGTATCAACGCTGTTAACTCCAGCTCCCCACAAATCGCTGCAACCAAAAAAGAGCGCAAAAAATTCTTTGTTAACCAAAACACTTGCACTTGTTTTAGGAATTTCAACAGTTCTGCGGCCATATTCATCAAAAACATAGTCTATATCATAAATCACGCGGTTATCTGCATAGTAAGCTATGTTTTTAATATGCGAATTTTTTGCATTTCGCAGATCTAATTTTTCACCACTTTTTAAAATACTGATGGTTTCGCGTTGGCCTTGAAAAGCTTTTATTTCCCATTGATCACCGGCTTTGCCCATACCACTAATTAAATCAAATCGAGGTGTTTCACTTTTGTAAAAAACAATAAGTAGCGCCAAAATAACAATCAAAACTAATGACACTAACAAGCCGATTAACATCAATTTTTTCATAAATTGTCCGTTAAGAATAAATCGACCAATTCAGGAAAAAGTAAGAAAGTTCGCTCGTTACGCAATTGATCTAGCTTAAGACTAAACTTTTTAAAACGTAAACGCTCTTGTTCAGAGCTTGAAATTAATTCGAGATGGCCAAGTACTCTATAAAGCTCAGCTTTAATTTTCGTAAATAAAGAATCTGGTGTGTTATTTGAAATATTTTTTAAAAAGATTTCGTAATAATTTTTAAGAGCATCTCTCTCTTTGTTATTTAATATATTAATACTAAGGTAACTCGGCTGTAATAAAATATTCAAACGAAGCGCGTCGGCATTTTTGAGCATGCCCAGACGTATAAATTCCTCAATTGCATCCGTAATATGAAAGCTGTTAAGCACACTAATTGTAGGTGCCAGCACAAAATCTACATTAGGCGCACCACTTTTAATCAAATTAAAATTATTAACCGTATTTTCCCATTGCATACCTTTGCGAATTAATTCGCCTTGCGATTTAACACCATCTAAACTGGCAGCTACGGTGATTTTTTTAAATTGGCTCCAAAGCTCAATCACACTCCAGTTTTTTAATTTGAGTTGTGATAAGTTTGTATTGTACTCAATGTGTATGTCAGTTCTATTTTGTGAAATGAGTAGCTCTAGTAACTTGTAGTGCTCTTCTTGTAAAAGAGGTTCGCCACCAGCCAAGTATATACGCTTCAAAGTAGGTAGTTGTGATTGGATTAGATCCCAAATCACCGCTGGATTATCATGCGGTTTAACAATTTCACTGGGCACATCGGCCTCAAAATGGCGGGCATCAGAATACCAGGCCGAACTATTTTCGTGGTTGCAAGAGCGGCACTTAAAATTACATAAGTTTGAAAATCTGATATCTAAAAACTCAAGATCGTTAGTTTTAATTTCGCCATCGGCAGTTGTAGATTTTACTTTCGGCAGATGGTGTGAAAAATCGCGATTCGCTTTTTGGCGTAAGCTCGCTCCGCCTTGAGCATCTATTTTGTAACAGTCGTTACAAATAGGAAATGCGCGGTCATTCAGAAGTTCTACACGCATATCTTTAACTGCTTTACTGTTCCATATATCTTTGAAGGTATTGCTTTTTAGCGACCCATACGAGTAGAAATTTTCTATCCGGCAACATGGATAAACTTCGCCGCCTTGATTAACCCTGGCATGCATCCAAGGCAAAATACAAAAGTGCTTACTTTCGGAGAGTTTTTTGTCAGTCATTGTTTACCAAGCTAACATAGAGACTTCAGGTGTCAACGCCGACACCTGAAGCTTTAAGATAATGAGAGATTACTTACCTGTTGCTGCTAATAAGCCTTCGTTTTCGCGAATAGTGTGGAAGCCCGCAGAAACATTAAGAAGTGTAGTCGTTTTTTTACTTGGCCATGTGATTACGATTTTTTCAGCTATAGTCGAAGGGCCCAAACCGAAGTGCATAATCAACTCAGATTGCGCTGCCCCGTTGTTGCCTATAAGTTGTTGATACTGAGATGTTTCAGCCGTTTTAACTGTAACAGTAGCGCCAACCGCATCTGAATTAGATTTTTCAGCAAGTAATTTTAAACGAATAGAATTACCTTTAAGTGTATTTCTATATACCTGAACTGCAGGAAAATTAACTTCAGCTGTACCAGGGTCACCATTTCTTAAGATCAAATCTAAAGAGCCATCGTTATCGATATCCGCTCTAGCCATGATGTAACCGTCAGCTGTTGAATCAACAGCCTCAAGGTATCCAACTTCGATAAAGTTTCCATCGCCTAAGTTTCTGAACAATTTGTTTCTTTGGAAACCGGCCAAGTGTGGTCGAGACTTTTCAGCTTTTTTAGGATTAAAAATATTACCTACAAAACCTGCTAGAACTTTCATTACAGAAGATTGAGACTCGTCTTTATCTTCCATTAATGTTCTTTCAGTGTCGGCTAACATAGATCTTGTGAAAGCGTTTGATAAATCTTGTTTTTTATCAGTACCTGTCCATAAACCATTAGCTACGTATAAATCTTGGTAGCCATCGTTATTGTAATCCATAAATTCGAGTGCTGCTAAGCCTTCACCAGCGTAGAAGAGACCACTTTTCATAGTAGCATCTGCGTACTCACCTTTTTTAATACCGTAGTAGTATTTTAAACCGTGATCACGCTCGCCAAACACAGTATGATCCCAGTTAGATTTACAAGAGTTATCCATTCTGAATTTGTTGTTGAAGTTAACATTTGTGAAAACTAAATCTAAGATACCATTGTTATCGATATCAGCTGCGGCCATACCCATACCAAAACCAGTCGTTTTAACACCGATATATTGCTGAGCTTGAATAAATCTGCCTTTGCCATCGTTTTGATAGGCAGGAGAAATATTACCACGGTCATCAATAACTACTATGTCTGTATCGCCATCTTGGTCAAAGTCAAAAGCCATAGCTGAATGTGGATAAATTCTGTGATGTTCAGTAACTTTGTTGAACTTTTCTTTATTGTAATCTTCAACATTGTTTTCACTAAATTTAAAGTTACCAAGATTCATGTAAACGCCTTCAGCACGAATGCCCTCACGTTCAGGAAGTTTACCTAAAACTGTAAAGTCTTTATGCCCTGGAAAGCCGATATAAAAATCAAGTTTACCATCGCCATTGAAGTCGCCTACAGCTGCCGGCATTGCGCTATCTGCAGGGGTGCGGTCAGCAATGAGAGTGTCCATTTTTTTAAATTTACCTTTACCTAAGTTTTGGTAAATAATGATGTCGCCTTGGTGTTTACGAGCGGCAGGAGTATCTGTAGGAACAAAACGAGTTAACAATAAGTCAGCTAAACCATCATTATTGAAGTCAGCAAAAGTAGCTGATTTAACAAGAGTGTCTTCAGCTAAACCAGAGTCTTTGCTAGGAGCGAATTTTCCTTCAGCGCTTCCTAGTAGAAGAGTGCCTGGCCCATAAGCTCCAAGATATAAGTCTTGAAAGCCGTCATTATTTACATCACCAACAGCTAAAGCGTAGCCACCGCGGCGGATAGCCTCAAGTCTTTGGTATTCAGGAACTGCAGCAACTCCCGATGAAGCTGTAGCATCTTCGAAAGCAGGTTTGGTTGTAACAAGAGTTTCTAGGCCCCAATTTTCGATTTCTTTGATTTTCCATTTGTTACCAGAAGCTTTAACAACACTTACTTTAATGGGTCCGCGGTCATTTCGTCTTTCGCCTTTTTTCGTTATACCACGCAAGTCGAAAAGAATATGTAGGTCTGCTTTAATCATGTTTAAATTTTTATCGCGAGAATCCGCTCTCGACGTATATTTCATTGCAGACAATTCTAAAGATTCAATTTTTTCAAACTGTGCTAGGTAAGCTTTGAGGCTGGTGTCGCCAGACATACCTTCCCAAGAAGCAAAGTAGTCGATGTTGCCAAGTTTTTGTGGCGTTGTTTTAAAGGCAGTTGCAAACTTATTTACCTTTGCGCCTTCAAGGAAAGCTTCAAATTTTGCAGCATTCTTGTTTTCCCACATTCCAATCCACGGGTTTAACACGCTCTGTTGAATTTCAGTAAAAAATTGATTTTCGTCAGCCCAACAAGGTCTTGCTTTCATATCGGGAGTTTCTTCAACTTTTGCCGTGCCTCCGTTAAAAGTTGCTATCGTGCTAATAGGCGGTCGTTGTTTGTTTGGGTGGCTATCGCCCTGAGTTTTTAAATCTTTCAAAAGAGTTTCGGCTTCGGCCTGAGTTACATGAAATCTTTTGTCATCGCTAATTAAAGTTTTACGAACTTGCGCAAAACTGGTTAGAGAAAAACAAATTAGTGAAACAGCCAAAATAATTCTCGACATAAGACGCTCCTTAAAGCAAAAAACGTGAATAATAGAGTTCTATAAAATTTAATCATCTATTGAGAGCCTTTGCAATAGTAAGTTAAATAACTTAGACTCGTACTGGAGCTTACTTCTGACAGCGGAAGTGCGACTCAAATTGAGTCAAATTGTTAAAATATTGCAAAGTTTTAAAAGAGCGTGGAGGCGTCATAAGAGATGAAGATTTTATTGATACGACCTCCATACGTAATCCCTAAAACATCTGTATACGGAAACAAAGGAGTTCCCTCTTTAGGACTAGCCTATTTATCGGCGGCTCTTAAGAGCGAAAACCATGATGTTGAGTGTATGGACGCCTACGCCGAAGATATGGACTGTTTTACTGCTGTAGACAGCGCGGAGCTTCTTTCAAACGGGCTCACAACAGAAAAAATTGTAGAACGAATTCCACATGACGTGCAGATGATCGGCATATCGTGCATGTTTTCAAACGAGTGGATTAATACGAGCCGTGTCATAAAGGCTATTCACGCAAAATTTCCGACTGTGTTTTTGGTTTTAGGTGGCGAGCATGTCACAGCTGATTACGAATATATTTTAAAAAACTACAACGAAGTGAACTGCTGTATTCTTGGCGAAGGTGAAGAAAAAATTAAAAACTTAGCTCGCCAATTACATGCAGGAGTTAAAGATTTGTCTTTAATCGAGGGCATTACGTTCTTAGATAAATCGACAGACAGTATTATTACTACTGAGTTTCCTTACCGTATTAAAAATATCAATGAAATTAAAACTCCAGACTGGGAGTCTTTGTCTATACGCAAATTTTTAGATAAAGGTTATGGCTTTTCAATGCAGGGAAGGCGCACAATACCGATGCTGCTTTCTCGTGGTTGCCCGTATCGCTGTACCTTTTGCTCAAATGAAAAAATGTGGACCACTAAGTGGGTTTCGCGCGATATCGACCATGTTGTAGATGAGATTAAAAAATACATTCATCTTTATCGTATTGAACATATTGATTTTTACGACTTAACCGCAGTTGTTAACCGCAATTGGACTTTGGCTTTTTGCAAAAGAATGATTGAAGAGAATTTACAAGTAACTTGGGCGTTACCTTCTGGAACGCGCTCTGAAACTCTCGACTTTGAAGTCTTAAGTAGGCTTCATCAAAGTGGTTGTACTAAAATTACCTACGCGCCTGAAACCGGCTCTAAAATTTTGAGTAAAAAAATTAAAAAAAATGTAAACCCTGTCTCTTATACA
>JBEBIK010000070.1:0-8781 GCA_040080445.1 Pseudobdellovibrio sp. | reverse complement strand
ATATTAGAACTTACCATGGAAGGAAGGTTCATGAAGCCTACACGAGTATTGATTTTGGACGATGAGTCAACACTGAGAACAGCCCTCTTCAGACTTTTAGATCGCAAAGGCTATCAAGTAGTGACCGCCCAAAGATTAGATGAAGCTCGCAGCTTTATGTCTCCAGAAAAACCTTTTGATATCGCAATTATAGATATGAACCTACCTGACGGTAATGGTTTAGATTTAATTTCTGAACTCAAAGCTATTTCTCCAGCTACTCAAGTCATCGTATTAACAGGCTTTGCATCTATAGATACCGCTGTGCAAGCCACGCAAAAAGGTGCCTACCACTTTTTAACTAAGCCTTTCAATGTTGAAGAATTGATGAGTTTATTAGATAAAGCTCTAGTTCATAAAACTTTAGAACAAGAGAACAAGCAGCTTCGCAGCGAATTAGGCTCACGTTATCAATTCAACCAAATCATTGGCGAAAGCGAAGGTATTAAAAGCTGCCTTTCATTAGTTGAAAGAGTGGCTGATTCAGATTCTACGGTTTTAGTAACTGGTGAGTCAGGGACAGGTAAAGAGTTAATTGCCAGAGCTATTCATTACAATTCAGACAGAGCAAAATCTCCATTCGTGGCTATTAACTGTGGCGCTATTCCGAGTGAATTATTAGAGAGTGAACTTTTTGGCCACGTTAAGGGTGCTTTTACGGGCGCTATTTCTAACCGCATAGGTCGTTTTGAAATGGCCGATGAAGGAACTCTATTTTTAGATGAGATCGGTGATTTAGACCCCAGCATGCAAGTAAAAATCTTAAGAGCTCTTCAAGAAAGAGTTTTTGAACCCGTTGGCTCTACTAAATCGGTACAAGTGAATGTACGTGTCATCACGGCTACTAATGTCGATTTAGACAAAGCCGTTAAAGACGGCAGATTCAGAGAAGATCTTTATTACCGCTTAAACGTAATTCCTATTCAGATTCCTGCATTAAGAGAGCGAAAAACTGATATTCCGATTTTGCTCAACCACTTTATGAATCTATTTAATAAAAACAAAACTAAAACTTTAACAGGCTTCTCGCAAGACTCCTTAAAATGTTTAATGAATTACGCTTGGCCTGGAAATATCCGCGAACTAGAAAATTTAATTGAAAGATTAAGTATTTTAAAAGGCGCTGGTTCGGTTGAAGTGAGCGATTTGCCTCCCAAGTACCGCTCAACTGCAGCTAGCTTTGCCGAAACTGGAGCCGTAGAAATTCCAGAAGCAGGATTAGATTTTAATTCGGCCGTAGATCAGTTTGAAAACGCGCTTATTTTGAAAGCTCTTGAAAAAACCGGTTGGAATAAAAACCAAGCGGCACTTTTACTTCGTTTAAATCGCACCACTCTGGTCGAAAAAATGAAGAAAAAGGGCCTCAAATCAAATGAGCCCGAACTAGATATGTAGCTCTAGTGCTTTCTTAACCCAATATTAACACAAAATAAATATTTTCTATGATAGTTTGCGGCCACTCAATAACTATCAAAGGAGATATTTATGAAAAATCTATTGGTTATCATTTCTTTATTGGCTACCCAAGCTGCATTTGCACAAATCAGCAACTCGCAAAATAATCCCCGTCATCAAGCCGTAATGGTTGCAGCTATACAAAATAACTGCGGTTACATGCGCGATTTAACTCAAGTTTCACAAACTGAAGAAATCGTACGCGTGGATAATGGCATACAAGACGTACGTTACGTAACTGTACTTTCTGGTTTACAACGCATGGATCAGAATATATTTGATCAGTATGAAATCACAGTATTATCTGAATATGCTGACATGTACGATCACACGGCACAAGACTGGGGCGCTTATTTTGCGACTACAGTTACTTGCGTGATGAAATAGCTACTTCTGCAGTTACACAAAAATGCTTCTTTAAAGCCCGCAAACAGCGGGCTTTTTTTTACTGTCTGAGGCTCCAAAACGAAACCACTTAATCTTATGACCAATATAGCCCATTCCGTTTTGGAACTGATGAGATAAATTCTTCTTAGTTTACCAAATAAACCCCTTTTACATAGCCGTTAGCCTTTATATTGCCTATCTCCTTGTTGATTCAAAAATAACAAAGAGGTTCGTATGAAAATCATTATCATCTTATTAACAGTATTAACTTTTAACTTTAAAGCGATTGCGACCCCGACTAACTTCAGCAATTTTGAGTTAGTTAAATCAGAACTTAATAGCGAGCTTTTCAATTTTAGAAATAAAATTGTTCGCTTTAGCTTCGACCAAACTAGTGCACGCCTCATTATAATGAATAATATCTGCCCGCAACGCGCTGGAATGATCTCTTGTAGAGCTATGCCAATTACGGTTGTAAACAACGAATACACATTGAGCCTCGCACATATTGACTACTGCGGAGTTAAAACTTACGTGAGCAATGTGGTTGAGCAATCTCAATTAATTATCCGCGATAACTCACAGTCGTTGTGTGAAGTGCTTTACCCAGCTCAAATTGAAGTGGCTTTAAAGATACAGAGCGAAAGCCTAAGCTATCAATCTTATTTAGGCTTTAACCAACTTATTCAAGTTCAGATACCAGCCGAATAGTAACACTATTTGCGAGCCGCCTGTTAATTTTACATCTAAATCTAAAATTAACAAAAGTCTAACACAACAAATTTAAAACTCTGCTATATTCCTCGAAAATTAATAACCCAACCCCCAGGGAGCTCAAGATGAAATCTCTAGTTTTCTTAACTACAGTTTTAGTTTCTCAAATGACTTTTTCTGCAATTAAATTCTCAAACTATGAACAACGCCACCAAGATATGATTGAAACAGCTATATATAAAAATTGTGGTGTTTCAGGTGTAATAATTCAACTTTCTAGCGACGAAGAAGTTAAAAATGTTGATCAGGGCATTCGTGATGTTAACTACACAACTGAAATTATGGTTAGAGTGGGTGTGGATCAATATCAGTACGACCAGTACCCTGTAACTGTTAAATCTTCTTACGCAGATATGTACGATCACGGAACTAAAAACTGGGGTGCCTACTCAGTTGATAAAGTCATTTGCCAATAATTTAATAAAATAACTCTAAGGAGCTTCTATGAAAACACTATTAATTCTTTTAACATTGACTGCAGCAATCACTTCACAAGCTAACTGCCTTGGCGAAGCGCAAATCATTGCCAAAGTTAAATCTATCAAAAGTCGCGACATGATGATGGGTTGCACGGTTATGGTTAGCCCAGCAACTGTAAGCTTTTACAACGAAAGCCGCGTTTGCCCGTTAGACTTATCTGAAGTTTTAACTGAAGGTATCGAAGTTGGTTTAGTAAACGGCCACGATTGCGCTTACAATGTAGGTGATGATATTTCTGGTGTTGTTGCTAAAAAAGCCTGGGGCGTTTTAGTATTAGAATAATTCTAAAAACCTGTTATCTTTAATTTGTGTACAACTTAGAAACTTTCATCAATAGCTATTCGACCTATAAGGACTTTGCGGAAGTCAGAGCCCCTTCAGACGTTACTTATAAAAATAAAACTTACCCATTAGCCTCAATTCACTATGGCAACCCTGATGGCCCCACGCTCTTGGTTGCGGGCGGGGTGCATGGTCTTGAACGCATTGGCGCGCAGCTCACTCTTTCATTGCTTAATAGTTTTCATCAGCGCGTAGCTTGGGATGAAACTCTTCAAGAAATGCTTAAAAAAATTCAAATTGTGTTTATACCCTTAGTTAACCCCGTAGGTTATTTCGAGACCACAAGATCGAATGCAAACGGCGTAGATTTAATGCGTAACGCTCCCATTGAAGCCACTGATGCTACCCCTTTTTTGCTTGGCGGACACTACCATAGCAAAAGGCTTCCATGGTTTAGAGGAAATGAGCTGCAAACCGAGACAAAGTTTGTAATCGACACCGTTCAAGATATTTTGACCAGATCCAACACTTTGATTTCGCTTGATGTGCACTCGGGCTTTGGCTTTAAAGACCAATTGTGGTTTCCATTTGCTAATAGTAAAAAAACATTTACGCAAATCAATGAAATGTATTTATTTTTTGAGCTTTTTAAAAAAACTCACCCCTACCACATTTACAAAATAGAACCTCAGAGTAAAAATTATTTAACTCATGGTGATATATGGGATTACTGCTTTTTAAACTTTAAAAAAGAAAATCAAATTTATTTGCCACTCACACTCGAAATGGGTTCATGGATCTGGGTTAAAAAAAATCCATGGCAGATTTTTTCAAAAACGGGCTTATTTAACCCAATTAAAAGTCATCGCATCAATCGCACACTCAGACGCCACCGCCCGCTATTTGATTTTATGCTTCATAGTCTTGCCTCTAACCATGTCTGGACCAACCAAGAACTTTCAAAATCTGAAATCGTTAAAAGCAAAGCCTTAGAGCAATATTATGACAGTAAGTAGCACACGACCTAAAAATTGGATTTTTATTCGTGGTTTAATTCGCAGCAAATTTCACTGGGGAAACTTTCCCGAATTGTTTAAAACTCAATTAAATGCCGAAAATGTTGAATGTATTGAGGTTCCGGGTAATGGCTACTCGTCTGAGCAAATTACTCCAGAACTAATTGATGTGGTTATTAGTGAGCTCCGAAAACAAGTGAGTTTTAAATCTGAGTCTTTTGGTATCGTAGGTATTTCACTGGGCGGCATGCTCGCTACAAAGTGGGCCCAGCTTTATCCAGATGAAGTCAGTCATTTAGTACTCATTAATTCGAGTTCTTCGCTAAGCCCATTTTACAAAAGGCTGAACCCTACAAATTATGCAGGAATAATTAAAAACTTAGCCATTGCAAACCCTGCTGCCATGGAAAAATTTGTTTTAAATGCCACTTCTAATAATAAAGAAATTTGGCTGCCGCTACTTAAAGACTATACCGATTTTCAAAAAAAACATCCTGTAAGTCTTAACAATTTTATTCAACAATTAAAACTCACTTCACAAGTGGATTTTTTGAATACACCAAAAAGTAAAAATCTAGTTTTAACCTCAAAAGCCGATAGACTTGTAAGTTACGAATGTAGCGAAAGCATCGCCGAAGCATGGAAATCTAAAATTTATTACCACGACAGCGCTGGGCACGATCTGCCTCTTGACGATGCCAACTGGGTTATTAAAAAAATCAAAGAATTTAATTTGTAGAAAACTTCTTAACCAACTTATGGTCCATCTCTGAGCGATTCAAAATAGTAACAAAATCAATACATTTAAACTCTTTATCGTAAGCTGGGTAGCTGGCCACTTTTGCGCCGGCTTTTATATATGATTTAAGAAGCGATGGTATTTTTTCTTCGGCTTCGGCCACTTGAGTTTCCGAAAGACCTTTTGAAAATACCATCAACCAAAACAGCAAATCTTTCATTTGATATTTTTCACGTGAATTAAAGACTTCAGAGTAAATTGCATCGTTCATTTCAAAGTATTTAAAAACAAGTGCCGCAGATCTCGCATCAGTTACCTTTACACTTGAGCAACCAATTAATTTTTCGGCTCCCATCATTTTCATATATTCAGCAACGCCTCTCCACAATAAGGAAATAACTAAACCTCTGCGGTGTTCAGACTGAATGCAGGCGCGGCCAAGTTCGATAAATGGTGTTGACTGATTAGCGATCCAGTTGGTTATTTCAAACTCAGATTCAGTATAAAAAATATCAGACGTTTCTGAAAAATTCATACGGTAAGTGCCGACAATTTTTTGAGTCGGTTCGTGAACAATGATTAAGTGGTCGCAGAAGTTATCGTATTTATCGTAATCGAGGCCCGTTTTTTTGTTACTTCCAGCCATTTCTTTACAAAAAACTTCATGTCTTAGCTTAAAGCATTCTAACACTTGTTCTTTACTCTGAGCCATTTGCAAAACATACGGACCAGTCTGTATTTTAAAATCAGCTTTATTTTTCCACTTAGAAAGACGAGTGTAATAAATCTGACTTTTCTGAATAACTGAATCGATCATTGCTACCATGAAATGACTCCTTCTTTTGCTGTTTTTTTAAAATTTCACTAAATAAATTAATACCTATTTGGGCCGTGCCGAACACATCTTCTGCCTTAGAGAATATCTGTGGGTTCAGCTCTACGTATTCATAACTTAGAATATTGTTTTTATCGGCAAGCTCAGATATGAGGTTTTGTACATGATTGTAATTCATCCCGTTTAACACTGGAACACCGGTAGAAGGAGCCAATAAGGGGTCAAAAGCATCTGAATCCACACTTAAATGCAACTTAGAGTTACAGAATTTTTGAGAAATCTCTTTAATAACTTTATTCGAATCTTTTTGTACATCTTGAGAAGTGTAATAAACTATTTTCTTTTTATCTAGAAAATCTTTTTCTGCTTTGTCGAGGTCACGCACTCCATAATAAATTAAATTTTCAGGCTTAAGATACTCACTAAACCAATCTTGCCCTTGCAAGCGATCTTCACCCAATAAAAATGCGAGTGGCATACCATGGTACGAGCCCGTCATCGAAGATTTGCGGGTGTTAACATCACCATGGGCATCTACCCAAAGTACTTTAACATCAGGCTCAGCTCTTAAAACTCCCTGCAAAGACCCGATTGAAAGT
This sequence comes from Pseudobdellovibrio sp., assembly GCA_040080445.1. GTDB lineage: Bacteria > Bdellovibrionota > Bdellovibrionia > Bdellovibrionales > Bdellovibrionaceae > Pseudobdellovibrio. The sequence goes on along the minus strand of JBEBIK010000070.1, from coordinate 2,175 downwards.
GAATGATCTCCGCCCGCAATAAAAGTGAGCTGATTGCGACGAACTTCTCTTTCTACTAAGTAACTGAGCTCTTCGTAAATTTCAAACTGCGGATCAGATTGATTCTGACTCTCCTGAACAGCAAGAGATTTGAAATTATATTTCTGATCTAGGAGGCATTGACGTATAAAGCCAGGGCCCAAAGATACCCCGAAATGCTTTTGTCCCTGATAGACAGGGGCTTCGATAAATGAAAATAAATTCTTTATCATTAGTTAATTGAAACACGAGCTTGGCAAATATCTAAGTCATGATTTGGTCAAGATGCCGTTGAGTTTGAGACCTTAACCTAATCTTGAAGTGAATCGCCCTCAAAACTCCTACATACTTCAAGCAATTCAAATGAAAAAACGGCATTTAATAGATTTACACATTCATTCTGATTTTAGTGACGGAAAATTGAGTATTGCCGAAATCGTTGATCTATATGGCTCAAAGGGATTCAGTGCAATTGCCATTACCGACCATCTTGCCGATTCACAGACACTCACAGGCCTAGTTACCCGCAAGCTCAATCTCAGTTTATCAGCTCAGAGAATGGGTGAGTATCTTGAAACTATTCAGCAGCAGTCTATACGGGCCAAACTGCAGTACAATATGCTCCTAATACCTGGAATTGAAATAACTTTGAACTCTTGGTCTAAGCAGCACGGTGCTCATCTGGTGTTTTTAAATGTAGACCAATATATTGATCCGAATAAATCTATCGAAAATCTTTTATTAGATAATAAAAAATATTTTTCGATTGCTGCTCATCCACTCTGTGAAGAGTCTTACGAGTTTAAAACAACTTATCTATGGGATAAGCGCGAAAATTTAAAAAATCTTTACGAACAAATACGTTCTAAGCGCGTAGAACCGATTTGGATTTAATGCCTTCGCCTTTTATCTAGTTTTTAAAAAAAATTATAAAGCCCGTTGATTTCATATAATTTACATATTATATACATATATAAGTCATATGTAAATTAAATAGAGTTGCAGAGGGGTTTGCATGAAGTCAGTTATCAGTTCTAATGGTTTTGTTTCTAAAAAGTGTAATTATTTCGATAGGTTAAATATTTTTATCTGGTTTATACAGTTAGTTGTAAGTTATGTAGTGGCCCTCAGTTAAAGACATTTGTTCAAATATACACGCTCTGCCTCTCCCTTTAAAAAAAATAGCATGTTATTTTGAACATTCAAATGAAAGCATTACTCATAGATCACGACGATTCTTTTACTTATAACTTACAAGATTGGCTTCGCCCAATCTGTGATGAAATCGAAATCGTAAATCATCGTGAACTGCAAAAACATATGCACGCTCATTTGGTGGTATTATCGCCGGGCCCAAAATCTCCACATGATTATCCACATGTGTCCGAGTTTGTACAAAATCTTTCAACACGCACAGCGGTTTACGGCGTGTGTTTGGGTTTACAAATATTAGTTAACGCCAGTGGCGGAAATGTTTTACCTTACCAGCCGCCTTTACACGGAAAAAAATCAAAGCTCGTTGTGAGCGCGCCAGAATATAAAATTTTAAATGACAGCTTTGTAGCTAGATACCACTCTTTAGCTTGCAGTGGTTTTAGTGATGCTGCTTTTGAAACTTTGGCAATTTCAGCAGACGATCAAATGCCTATGTGGCTCAGACACAAACAAAAAAAATGGATGGGCGTGCAGTTTCATCCTGAATCTTTTCTAACGGCTCAGCCCGAGACTCACTTAAAAATTTTAAACGATTGGCTTAGAACGTGAAGCCTTTAATTTGCTTTTACCAAGACGATAATTACATCTACAGCGACAACTACGTTTTACACAGCTGCAAAGCTGATCAAAATATAAATGATTTTTTAACTTCGATAGAAAGTAATTTTAAAAAAGAACTTAAAATCGTACAAGTTAACTTTGAATATAATAATCAAGAGCTGTTTAAAAATAAAAAAGAACTCTATCCTTCTCAGCCGGCTTCGGTATTTGTTTTGAATCAATTTGAAATACTCAACTCAAAACATCTTATTGCAAAAATACCTAGCACGATCACTAAACTCAATTTGCAATTTAACACTCTTGAAAACCAAGCTGAATTTTTAAATAAAGTTGAAACAATAAAAAAAGATATTTCAAACGGAAGACTTTATCAGGTTAACC
>JBEBIK010000432.1:0-1914 GCA_040080445.1 Pseudobdellovibrio sp. | reverse complement strand
GATTGAATAGGCCACTTGGCTTTTTCGATTTCTTTAATAACACCAACGTGGGCCCAAGCTTTGGCTCCTCCTCCAGAAAATATAATGCCGATTCGTGGAATTGAACGAGTATTGACCTGCGTTGAAGGCAAATTTTTAATAGGCTCTTCAACTGCTACTAGAGGGACTTCTACATCTTCTTTAGGCTTATTGGGAGAGTTAGGAGAGACTACGCCTTTAGCCTCTTGTTGCGCTTCAGTTTTTTTATTTGATCTATCTGTGGCGCAACCGAATATAAATACGATTAATAATAAATTAATTACAATTTTTGCCATAAATAAAAAACTCCTGGTTGCCGTCTTTGCCCATAATGTCAGACTTTATGTAAGCTTCGACGTTATTAAAATTTTCAATACAAATTTTTCGAATATTTTCTTCAATGCTAGCGTACACTCGTGGATTTTTTACGATACCATTTTTATCTAAATTTTCTTTACCACACTCAAACTGGGGCTTTACAAGTAAAAGGTACTCGGCTTGATTTTTTAAATATGGAACCAGAAAAGAAATAACTTTTCCTAGAGATATAAACGATACGTCTACAACGAGAAGATCAAACTTATTGGGTGGAACAGCTGCGATAAATTGCGGGCTCGTTGCCAGTTCTTTAACATTAAGATTTTCAATAACCTCGATATTTTTATGGCCTGTGAGACTCGCATGCAGTTGTTGGTGCCCTACATCAATACCAACAACGTGCTTGGCGCCATGTTGTAACAAGCAATCAGTAAAGCCGCCTGTAGACTGTCCGATATCCAGTACATATTTGTCTTTAACATCAAGACCTAAAGTTTTAATAGCCGATTCGAGCTTAAGTCCTGCGCGAGAAACATACTTTTGCAAAAGATTGTCTTCTACATAAATATTGGCGCTATTTGTTTCATCAACATTAAAACTAGCTTAAACTAATTTAGTATTTTCATTTTTATTTTTTAAATAAACAAATCCATTGTCGATAAAGTCTTGAGCTTGAGTTCTTGAGGCTGCTAATTTGCTTTCTACTAAAAATAAATCGAGTCTCAATTAAGAATTCCTTTTCAAGTTATACTCTATTAACTTTTCTAAAGCTTCAGAAGCTTTAGCTAATTTTTTTAAGTTGCTCAGCGCTTCGTTAGAATGTTTTACAAGTTCTTGCTGAGTTTTTTCATGGCCTAAGATGCTCAAGTAACTTTTAAAATCTTGTTCGTTATCATTATAATCTAATAAATCGTCTTTAATTTGAAATGCCATGCCTAGGTTTAAAGAAAATTCAGAAATATTATGTAACTCAATTGAATTCACTTGAGCTGCAAGGGCTGCACCCAAAGCCGAAGCTTGAATTAAGTGTGCGGTTTTCAAAGTATGTATTTGCTTAAGTTGATCGAGCGAAATTTGGCTATTAGCCTGCATATCAAAAACTTGCCCAGAAACCATTCCTGTTGAACCAATTTTTTCAGAAACTAGTGCCACCAGTTTTGTTTTAACTTCAGCATTTAATGCTGAATCAGTAGCTAATAAATAAAATACGTCGCTGAGTAAACCGTCGCCAGCTAAAAGGGCAATATCTTCTGAGAAAACTTTATGATTAGTAGGTTTGCCGCGTCTGTAATCGTCGTTATCCATGCACGGTAGGTCATCGTGAATTAATGAATAGGTGTGAATCATTTCAAGAGATAAACACAAGTTTTTAATTTTTGAATAGTCTTTTGAAAATAAATCAAAAACTAAATAGGCCAGAAATGGTCTGAATCTTTTGCCACCCGACAACAGGCTGTACTCTTGGCTTTTTAATAAAATATCGGCGTAATTTTTATTTTTTTTAGAATAATCTAAATACTCTTTGAGCCAAGATTCGAATTTTAAAACAAATTCGTTTTGAATGAGGTCTAGTTGCAT
>JBEBIK010000069.1:0-8838 GCA_040080445.1 Pseudobdellovibrio sp. | reverse complement strand
AACAGTTCTTTAGATACAATTCGTAAACCTCAAGCGCAGTTAATTGAAAATTCAAAAAAGAAAATTGATCATATCGGCGCATTACGTGGTCGCCCACTTTATCACAATTATATTGGTAGCGGCGCGGGCCGTGGTGTTTTTGTTGAACTCGAAGATGGCAGTGTAAAATTAGATTTAATTAATGGTATTGGTATTCACATTATGGGCCATAGCAATCCACGCGTGATGAAAGCAGCTGTTCGAGGCGCTTTATCAGATGTGGTGATGCAAGGAAACATTCAGCCTAATAACGAGTATTTAAAACTAACAGAAAAGCTAGTGCAAATCGCTGGTCGAAAAAGTCGTTTAAAACATTCATGGTTTTCAACTTGCGGAACAATGGCAAATGAAAATGCTCTGAAAATAGCGCGCCAAAAAAATTCTCCGGCAAAATTTATTTTCGCAATGAAAAATGCATTTGCTGGCCGCTCAACTCAGATGGCCGAAGTTACTGATAACCCTGCTTACAAACAGGGTTTGCCAGAATACAACGAAATTTTAAGAATTCCTAATTACGACAAAAAAGACCCACAAAGCTCTGAAAAAGCTCTTCGCGCAATGAAAGAGCAATATGCGGCCCATGATAAAAATGTTTCGTGTTTTGTATTTGAGCCAATGTTAGGCGAGGGTGGTTTCATACCAACTCCTCGCGAATTTTATTTACCAATGCTTGAATTCAGTAAACAAAATAAAATTGCAGTTTGGGCCGACGAAGTTCAAACATTTGCACGCACGGGAGAGTTTTTTGCTTTTGAAACTATGGGCTTAAGCGAATATATAGACATCGCTACAATTGCAAAAACAGTTCAGTTAGGCGCAACCCTTTACACAGATGAATACAACCCAAAACCAGGCTTAATTGCTGGTACATTCTCGGGCGGAAGTTCGGCTATGTCAGCGGGTCTTGAAATTCTTGAAATGTTAGAAGAGGGTTACTTGGGCTCTGGCGGCCGCATTCAACAAATTCACAAACGCTTTGTGGATGGAATCAACAACTTAAACGCAGGCTCTTGCCAAGGTTTAGTCAGAGACGCTGGTGGAATGGGTTTAATGATTGCCTTTACTCCATTCGAAGGAAAAAAAGAACAAGTTGAAACGCTGATTAAAAAACTTTTCAATAACGGGTTAATTGCATTTAGCTGTGGTAAAGACCCAGTCAGAATTAGATTCTTAGTTCCAGCTATTATTGCAGACCAAGAAATTGATTTAGCTCTACAAATCGTTGAAAAAACGATTTTAGAAGGTGTTTAACTTTGAATTTTGTCGACACTTGTCGAAAATTAATATCGCTCGATAGTAGCCCAACCAGTTCAACTGTTGAATTGGTCGACTACTTAGCTAAACTCGCAACAGATGCAGGTTTGAATGTGGAGATTATTCACGAAATTCAAAATGGTATTACTCAAGCCAATATTATTGTACGCACCGAAAAATTTACTCCAGGTAATAACGAATTTTTGCTACAAACTCATCTTGATACAGTCGACCCCGGAAACTTTTCCCTTTGGAAAAATAATGATTTTAATCCATACGACGCCGTTATTGAAGACGGCAAAATATTTGGCTTAGGTGCGGCCGAAGTAAAACTCGATTTTTTATGTAAACTAAACGCACTAAAAAATTTAAAAGACAAAAAATTTAATTCTTTAAAACCAGTACTCATTGGTACCTTCGGTGAAGAAACCGGAATGCAGGGAGCGCTTAAGCTCATTCGTAAAAATAAAATTAATGCAAAATACGCGTTAATAGGCGAAGCCAGCGATTTAAAAATTATTCAAGCAGCTAAAGGTTTTGCTGTTGTTGAAATCAGAATTCCAATAACAGAGCATGAAAGAAAATATAAAATTTCACGCGATCAGGCTGAGTCTGCGACCACTCAAACAAAGCTTTTTTCTGGCAAGTCGGCGCACTCTTCAACTCCGCACTTGGGAGATAATGCAGTTCAAAAAATGTTAGAATTTTTACAAAAGATGCCAGAAAACATAGTGCTCGTAGAGGCCGATGGTGGAACGCGCTTTAACATGATTCCGAGTCAATCAATGGTAGAGCTTGAAATGGTTTCGCATATTGAAGATTTAAGTTTAGTAAAATTAAATAAAATTTACCGCATTTTACAAGAAGTTGAAAACGACATGAAGCAATTTCAGGATGCGGAATTCGAACCTAATTTTTCAACTTTGAGCGTTGGCATAATTCGCACTTCTGAAGATAGTCTTATGCTCGGAGGCTCATGCCGTATTTTACCTAATATCACTCAAGAGAAGTACGAAACTTGGATGAATAAAATTCAAAAAGTATGCGAAGAATGTGGTGCCGGATTTCGTATTACTGACTACAAACGGCCCTTTAGAACTAACGATAATTCAGTGTTAATTAGAACGGCTCAAAGTATTCTAGAGAGCATGAATCTTGACTCAAAGTGCAAAACTCTTGCGTCAACTAACGAAGCGAGCCTCTTTACGCGACTTAATATCGAGTGCATCTGTATAGGGGCAGGGGTGCGCGAAGGAAATGTACATACTCCTACTGAGCATGTTAAAATTGAAGATCTCGAAAAAGCGACCCACTTTTATGAACAAATGGTCGAAAGGTTTTGTATATGAGTTTTATTATAAGAGCGGTAACAAGAGAAGATATTCACCAACTAACCGACTTGGCTAAACAGTTTAATTTATTAAACCTACCAGGTGATAAAAAGATTTTGTCTGAAAAGATTGCACGCAGCGAAGCCTCATTTGCGGGAAGTCTTCCTAAGGATAAATCTGAATATATTTTCGTCGTTGAAGACACTGAAGAAAAAATGGTGGTTGGTAGTTCTCTGATTATAGCAAAACACGGAAATGAAGAAGTTCCACACTGTTATTTTAAAATTTTAAAACGCGACCATTTTTCTCAAGATTTAGGATTGGGTTTTATTCACCAAGTTTTAAGATTTCAAACTGATGCTGATGGGCCCACAGAAATTGGTGGCTTATTGGTCGATAGATCTTATCGCCGTCGCCCTGAAAGATTAGGAAAACAAATTTCATTAAGTCGTTTTGTCTACATGGCTTTAAATCCAGAAAGATTTGAAGAACGTATTTTGTGTGAACTAACTCCACCACTCACTGAAGAAGGCCGAAGTGAATTCTGGGAAGCACTAGGCCGCAGATTTACGGGTTTACCTTATCAAGAAGCCGATATGCTTTCTCAAACGAATAAAGAATTTATCGAATCTCTCTTTCCTGAAGAAGATATTTATTTAAGTTTATTAGACGCAAAAGCAAGACTTGTACTAGGGCGCGTTGGTGAAGCCACAAAACCTGCACAACATTTGTTAGAGGGAATTGGCTTTGAATATTTAGAAGAAGTTGACCCGTTTGATGGTGGCCCTCATTACGGAGCAAAAACAAAAGATGTTTTACCAATTAAAGTTGGTAAAAAGCTAACTTTAGGTGAATTTAAAGATGCTAATTATAAATCACAAGGCTTAGTGGGTTTTGGCACTGACGATTTTAGATGTAAATTAACGGCCTATGACATTCGTGACGGAGTTGTTTCGATTCCTACAAAATCACGTGACATATTAAATGCTGACTTAGACCAAGAAGTATTTGTTACACCTTTTGATTATAGCGGGAGAAAAAGCTAATGAGTTTAAAACAAATAAACTTTGCTGGAGATTTTATTTCTGGAAAATTCGTTAAAAATGAAAAAGCTGATGGCCAATTTAAAGATGTAAGCCCAGCAGATTTAAATGATCAAATTTTTTCGGTTACATACCAGCTCGATCATGTTGAAAAAGCCTGTAGAGCTGCAAAAGATGCGTATTTAGGTTGGGCTAAATTATCTTTAAACGATCGTAAAAATTATTTACTCAAATTAAAAGATATTTTTGTTGAACATGAATCTGAAATGGCAGAACTCATCGCTCGTGCTGTCTCTTATACACATCGCTCGTGATACAGGTAAAGCTTTGTGGGATGCCACAACTGAAGCAAAAGCACTCGCAGCTAAAATTGATATAACATTAAACGAGTCTATTAAATTAATTCAAGAAGAGCGCATTACCAATGCACTACCGCAAGTTGATGGAGTTATTCGTCACAGATCACGCGGAGTGATGGCAGTTATTGGGCCTTTTAATTTTCCAGCTCATCTTCCAAACGGTCACATTATTCCGGCGTTAATTGCGGGTAATACAATTGTTTACAAACCATCTGAACAAACTCCTGCTGTTGCGCAATTGTATGCACAAATGATTGAAAAAGCAGACTTCCCTGCTGGTGTATTTAATTTAGTTCATGGCGAAGCCGAAACTGGCCGCAGAATTGTGGCGCATGAATTAGTTGATGGAGTTTTATTTACAGGGTCTTACGAAGTTGGTCTTAAAATTAAACAAGAAACATTAAGCCACTACTGGAAAATTCTAGCGCTCGAGATGGGCGGTAAAAATGCAACAGTCGTATGGGATGATGCCGATATGGATAAAGCTATTTACGAAACTCTCGTAGGTGCCTACATGTCGACTGGTCAAAGATGCTCTGGTACGTCACGAGTTATCTTGCACGATAAAATTGCGGATCAGTTTACAGATCGCTTTTATCAAGCAGCTAAAAAATTAACTATTGGTCATTGGTCAAAAAATCCATTCATGGGTCCACTAATTAATGGCGCAGCTGTGGAAAAGTATGTGCGTTTTCAAGAAATGGCCAATCGCGAAAATTGCGAGAGTCTTATGCGTGGTAAATCTTTAGAATTAGATTACAAAGGTCATTACGTGACTCCGAGTATACACCTAGTAAAAAGTTACGATCCAAAATCTCTTTACCAAAAAACTGAAATCTTTGGACCTAACGTAGCTATTTACCGCTCAAGCGACTTTGAAAAAACTATGGAAATGGTGAATTCAACTGGTTACGGCTTAGTAATGGCATTATTCAGTAAAAACCGTGAACTCTACGAAACTGCTCTATTAAAGGCTCGCGTAGGTTTACTAAATTGGAATCGCACAACTAATGGTGCAAGTTCACGCTTACCTTTTGGCGGTATGGGAAAATCCGGTAACGACAGAGCGTCAGCTCACTTTGCAATTCAATATTGCACAGTTCCTGTTGCCAGCCTTGAAGATCCAACAACACTTGATAAAACAAAATTACTACCTGGGGTAACTCTTGACTAAAAAAACTAAAGTGGCAGGCCTAGGCCTTATTAGCATCAGCATTGCTATTGCAGCAGTTGTTCTATTTTTCGGATATCAATTATTAAAAGCACCCGTAAACTCTGACAATACCGAAGTTGTATTTGACGTGAGTCCGGGCACAAACTTGGTGCAAATTTCAAACGAATTACAATCTAAAGGTTTAATTCGTAATTCAAAAGCATTTCAAGTTTATGCAAAAACTAAGGGTATTGCCGCTAAATTTAAAGTAGGTGAGTATTCTTTGAACTCGGCAATGACTCCTGAACAAATCATGAATGTGCTCGTTTCAGGAAAGAGTATTGCTAGAAATATTACAATCGCTGAAGGCTTAAATATTTTTGATATTGCTGAAATTCTAGAAAAAAATGGAATTGGCACAAAAGAAGAATTTTTTAAATTAGTAAATGATCGTCTTTTTATTAAATCTCTGCTTGGCGAAGATTTAAAAAGTTTAGAAGGCTATTTATTTCCTGAAACTTATAAAGTAACTAAGTTTGAAGGTCAGCGTTCGGTGTTAACTCAAATGGTAAATCGCTTTTTAACCGTGTGGAAAGAATTAGAACCACAAGCAAAGCAAAAAGGTTGGACTCGTAATCAAGTGGTTACATTTGCCAGTATCGTAGAAAAAGAAACGGGTGCAAGTTTTGAACGCCCAGTGGTGTCTTCTGTTTTTCATAACCGCATAGAGAAAAAAATGCGCTTTCAAACAGATCCAACTATTTTATACGGCTTAGCTCTCAAGCAAGGCAAAATGCCAAAGAATATTACTAAAAACGACCTGCTAACTCCAGCACCGTATAATAGCTACACTAATGTAGGCTTACCACCCACGCCTATTTCTAACCCTGGAAAAGCGGCGCTACTCGCCACTCTACAGCCTGCGCAAACTAAGTATTTATTCTTTGTGAGCCAAAACAACGGAACACATGTGTTTTCTGAAACCATAGAACAACATAATAAAGCTGTTCAAAATTATCAGTTAAATGCTAAAGCGCGTGAAAATAAATCATGGCGCGATCTTAAACCACCAGAAAAATAATTAAATATTATTGCGCGAGTGGTTCAAATTGCTGAAGTTCAAAATTATAACGAAAAGTATTAAGTCTTAAATTTCCGTTATGATCAACCGATGGGGCTAAAATATCGAGCTGACCATCTTTATCTACATCAGACAGAGCCAAATTTGTGCTATTTTTATCGAGCGTGATGTACGCATCAGTATCTTGTAAGAGTTCGAACTTTTGTTTAAAAATAGTTTTTTCATTTTTTGATTCGTAAATTTCGATATGAATACCGAAAGGGTCTTTAATTTTTAAAATTAAATACTCCGTTTGCTCAACTCCAAAAAATGCATTTATTTTAGCTAAGACCAAGCGCGATTCGCTTGAAAAAAAAGGCTTAATTCTAACTTGTACTGCAGGAATAGAAGATAAAATGGCGGCTACCAATGCCAATATTACTAATATTGCGATGTAGCGGCTTTTTTTACTTTCAGTTGTATTATCTGCTGTATTCATTTTCTTATATATTGTTATAATCATGCGCATGGGTCAAATAATGCGTGATGAATTTTACAATATAGTCAGATCTCGTAAATCAATAAGACAGTTTAAAAAGCAAGAAGTGCCTCACGATGTACTTGAGCGTCTTTTAGAGGCGGCTTCGCATGCACCTTCTGGCAAAAATAATCAAAACTGGAGATTTTTCGTCGTTCAAGGTAAAAAGCGCGACGAATACTTAAAGTACTCGCAGAAGTCGTGGTTGGGTATTAAAGATGTATTACAAAAAAAACTAAAACCCTCGCTTTACGAATTCACAGAAAGATTCTTTTTTACTATGGGCGATGCACCTGTAATTATTTTTGCTTACTCATGGAATTCGCCAGAAGAAAAACATTACACGAGTATAGGCAGTGTTTATATGGCCGTGCAAAATATCAATCTGGCTTGTACAGTAGAAGAGTTGGGTTGTTGCACGATGGGCGCGCCTTTAGAGATTCAAAATGAGGTCGATCAATTTTTGGGGGTCGATCAGCTTGAAGAGTATAAAAAAGGTGAATTAGAGCTTTTATGTGCTGTGGCTATAGGTTATCCCGATCATAATCCGCCAAAAGCTCCACGCCAAACCGATAACCGCGTAACTTGGTTAAAATAAGTGTTTCATTTTGAGAAATATTGCAAATTTAGTTAATATTTAGGGCTAGTTAAACCGAAAACTAGTTAGCATGAAATTTAAATTTTTAATACTCACTGCCGCATATCTATTTTTTGTGTCTTCGGCAGAGGGTGCTGACTTAAACTTTTCAAAAACTTTTTACGACTTACAGATCAAACAAGGCGGAACCGTAGGGCGAGCGGTATTCGAACGAACCTATAACAGCGAAGTAAAGCAAAAAGGGCTATTCGGAATTGGCTGGTGCTCAAACCTCGAAAGCACATTATTTTTTACAGATAATTGTATTTATTATTCAGAATGTGGATTTGGGGAAGAAGAAACGTTTTCACGCACCAAAAATCGCAATTTATTTATATCTAAAAAAAATCCTCTTAGAAAAATTACTTACGAACAAAATCATTATGTTTTAAAAAATCAAGATAAGTTAAAAATGAAATTCAGCTACGAAGGAAGACTGGTACAAGAAATTCGTGATACTGGCGAAATTATAAATTTAGAATACGGCACCAATCAATTAATTAAAAGTATCAATCTCGTGCCAGGCGGTACAATTAATTTTACTTATACATTTGAAAGAATAAGAGTGCGAACTCAGTTGTATGACTTAGAGTACAGCTTAAACAATGGAAATCTTGTTCAGATTACAGAAAATAGTAAAGTTACACATAAGTATGATTATGCGACTAACGGAAAACTAAAAGCTTTTATCGATAACGGACAGATTTCAAACGTTGAAACTTTAAAAAAACGCATGCCAAGTTCAATAACTAAAGCAAACGTACAAGTGAATAAAGGTATCGATGGTTTAGTTGAAGAAATCAAAAAAAATGATGTAAGCACTAAATATTTTTGGCGAGATAATAAAATTATTAAAATCTTAGAAATAACAAATTCAGAAAAGAAACAAAAAACTACAGAATTTAGTTATAACTCTGCAGGCTTAATAGCGCTGGCTAAAATTAGCGAAAGCAACTTTCCTGAAAAAATTATAAAGTACAAGTACGATGATAAGTCACGTTTAGTCCAAGTGATAATCGATTCTCAACTCATTAAAATCAGTCGATTGAGCTCAAATTTGCAGCTCGTTAAAATTTCGAGCAATAAAGAACAATATAATTTTTTATCGCCTGATGCCGATTCTAATTCTACAGAATTGCTTAACCGCTACGAGGCTGCGCTCTTAACGTTAACAAAAACAGAGGTGAGTTATTAAACACACAATTGCAAAAATATTTTTATTAAGTAGCGCTTTACTGCTTGGAGCTTCTCAAACGCTTGCAGCATCTTGTTCATTAACAGCAGCCCAGTCAGAATTAGTTCAAGCATGCGTCAACAAATTCAACGCAAATGGTTGCTCTGAGTTTCAGTTTGATGACAAACAAAGTAAGTATTTAGTCAGTTGTGCGCCAGAAGAATTAGAAGTTTCGACCTCAGATGACTTT